>JAAXMC010000052.1 GCA_013036315.1 Vulcanimicrobiota bacterium | reverse complement strand
AACTTGCATCGAGCATTGCTCTATTCAGACCGCTTTTGGCCGCTACATTGCGACCTGCCTGCTCGAGCGTTCCTTTTGCGCTGCGCGTCATCGCGCGCAGGTTCAACGCCTCTATTCCAATCACGTCTGCGCTGCGGACAATCTTGCGGGCCACCTTGTGCAGGTAATCGCGACGCCGGTTGGCTTCACGTTCCTTCGCGCGCGCTAGCCGCAAGACCGCCGCCTTTCGCTGCGGATCCTGGCGATTGCATACACGGCCCGCATTATCACGCACTGTCAGGGATTCGAGCTGGCGCTGATGGCGCGCAATGCGTAACCTATTACGCTCGCCGAAGGTGCGGTTGTCGATCAACTCTCCCTGGGAAGTCGCCGCCAGCACGTGCACGCCCCGGTCGATCCCGAGCAAAGTTCCCGTCCGAGGGAGCGGCGTCGCCTCGCGCTCGCATTCGAAACAAGCGTACCAGCGCCCGTTCTTGGCGACAATCCATGCCCGGCCGAACGCCGGCACGATACGACCCTTGCGCACGTTCACCCGGCCAACACCGGGAACGGTGAGTCGTCCTTGCCGGGAATCGAATCGCAGCGCGCGATCTCCATGCGAGAACTCGAGCTGATTCCAGCGTGCATACACTTTGAAACGCGGATAGCCCGGCGTTTCGCCTCGCTTCATACGACGGAAGAAGGCTTGCATCGCCAAGTGCAGCCGGTGCAGCACCGCGTCCTCGCACTCGCGATAGGCGGCAGCTACGCGTGCGTCCTCTTTGCGCAACGCGGTCAGCTCGGCGTACTGTTGTTTAGTTGAGATCGCAATACCGCGATCGCTATAGGCATCACGCCGTTCCTGCAGGAGCGCATTGTAGAGTTCGCGCGTAACGTCGAGCAGAAAGCGCAATCGCTGCTTTTGGCTAGGAGTGGGATAGAGCCGGATGCGTTCGATGCGTTTCACTGCACGCAAGATTAGCCGACGCCTGTGCCAACTGTATGGCAGTGTGTTGTGGAGGGATTCCCTTTCTTGGGGAGTCCCGGCCTAATAAGAGATGAGGGTAGGCTTCTCTCGCGCCACTCGACCTCACCGCTTTTTCTGGAAGCGGGCATTCGATGCGAACGCGCGCCGCTACGCTTCGCGCCGAATCCACACCGTTCGCTTCGCTCGCTGATGGCCGGATTACGCAACATCCTTTTTTGCTTCCAGGGTTCTCAACGTCATGATTCGAACCTGCGCAACGCAATGCGCGCACACCGAATCGTACTCGCGCCGGTATTAGCGCTGTTGGCGGCATGCGGGTCGCCGCAAGAAAGGCCAAGCCTAAAAGCCGTGACGATCGGCACGGTTGTACCTTGGCCGGCCGCCGTTACCGTTGCGCAGGACGACCCGCCCAGGGTTCTTGCCGCGCAGCTGTCATCTGACGTGATCCACGTGGGCGACTGGTGGTCGGGAAAAGTTGCGACGACGACAAACGTGGCGGTCGTCGAGTTCAGGTCTCCCTCTTTTTCATTTATATTCCATCGCTCGGCCTTCGGCCAGTTTGCATTCCGGACGCATGTCTTGGCGGTGCCGTCGATTTACCGCCGCGGATTCGAGGCGACGCTCGTCGCGCGCGGCGCGGGCAAAGGTTTGGTCGATGCGCGTACCGTGCAACTTGTCTTTCGCTAAGCGTAATCAGCGGCGCTGGTGAGATCGGCGCCACGGTCAGCTTTGGCGGCATTGAGCGCAAACGTGCAGACCACCGTCACCGCGAGATTGACCAGTAAGGCGTAGAACGCAATGTAACCCGGCAGGATCGTTCCGCCGAGATGCAGCGGAAAGATGGTGGTCGTGAAATTGGCAGTTTGCGCCATCCACGTGGCCGTGCCCAATCCTGCGACCCAGCCTGCGAGCAGGGCGTGCCGGTGAAACCAGCGCGTATAGAGCGCGATAATCACCGCGGGAAAGATCTGAACTATCCAGGCGCCGCCGAGGAGCTGCAGTTCGATCGCGTATGCCGGCTTGATGAACAATGCGATCGCCAGCCCTCCGGCCAGCACGAAAAGCGCAATGACGCGCGCGACGCGGGTTTCGACCTGCGGGCGCGTCTGGCGCGTCTGAAACGTCCGCATGATGTTGCTGGCAAAAAGATTTGCCGCGCCTATGGCCATGATGGCCGCCGGTACGAGCGCGCCGATGACGATGGCGGCGAACGCGACGCCCGCAAACCAGTTGGGGAAGAAGCGCGTAAAAAGATCCGGAATCGCAAAATTAGGATCCGTAACCCGAATGTGCGCGGCCAAAGCGCAATACCCCAGCAACGCAATCAGCGTAAGGAGAACGCTGTAGAGCGGAAGCAGCGCGCAGTTGCGCCGGATAACGTTCGCGCTGCGCGCACTGAGTACGCTCGTAATCGAATGCGGATAAATAAACAGAGCCAGCGCCGAGCCCAGCGCGAGCGAAGAATACGCGAAGTACAAATTCGGAGGAATAATCGTGGACCCCGGTTTGGGTTTCGCGGCGAGCGCTGCTTGCGCCAGGCTGAATACGTGTGCCCAACCGCCGAGACTCTTTGGAATTAGGATAACCGCTACGATGACCGTCAGATAGATCAGGGTATCTTTTACGAAAGCGATCATGGCGGGCGCTCGCAGCCCGCTCGTGAACGTGTAGGCGGCCAGCAAAGCAAACGCAATAACCAGCAACGTCACGGCCGAACCATGGCTAGGCGCGATTCCCGAACGCTCGAGAATAACTTGGACGCCGATCAGCTGCAGCGCGATGTACGGCATGGTCGCGATAACGCCCGTAATCGCCACCGCCAGCTCCAAGGGCCGGCTGCCGAAACGGTCGTGGACGAAATCGGCGGTCGTAACATAACCACGGCGTTTGGCGACGGTCCAAAAACGTGCCATGACCAGGAACGCGAGCGGATATGCGATCGTCGTATACGGCACTGCGAAAAATGCGAGCGCGCCCGTTCCAAACGCCAGCGCGGGAACGGCAATGAACGTGTAAGCCGTGTAAAGATCGCCGCCGAGCAAGAACCACGACACGACCGTGCCGAAGCGCCTGCCTCCCAGCGCCCATTCCTCGAGTGAGGTAAGATTCGCATGGCCCCAGCGCGCGGCCATAAATCCCAGTACAGCTACGCCCAAGACCAAAACCAAGAAGATGACCGAACCGCCGGTCACTCAGATTCCCTCGTGGCTTGATAGACCACCCATATGATGAGCGCTGAAATCACGATCCATACCATTTGGTACCAGTAGAAAAATGGAAAGCCGAAGAGCGCGGGCGTTGCGTGCGCGTAAAACGGCGGAAACAGCGTGGCCGCGAAGGGCACGAGCAGCAGCCAATACCAACGCCGCTTCATGCAGGTGGGTTACTTCAGCGAAACGGTCCGTTCCGCCCAGATTGCGGTGAGCGAGAACTTTCCAAGCACTTGTGAGATCGCCATCCCTCCGATGCAGATAGCGGTGCCGATGATTTGGTGTACTTCGATCCGGCTGTGCAGGATGGCGATAGAAAGCAGCCCTGCCAGCACGGGAATGGTGAATTGAAACAAGGACGCGCGGCCGGCGCCGAGCACGGAGATGCCCCAGCTCCAAACCGGAAACGTCAGGACCATCGGAAAGACGACCGAAAAGGCGAAGACCCACCAGTCGGCCGCCGGCAGCGCCGCATAGTTTTCGTGCAGCATGCGGGGCAGCGCGCCGGGAAGAATGATCAGCGTCCCGATCGTCATCGTCACCGCTACCAAGCCTAGTGGCGTGTAGCGGCCCAGCAACTTCGCGCTCAGCACGTTGAATATCGCGAAGATCGCAGCGGCGCCGAATGTCAGCGCGTCTCCGGGACGAAACGTGAGGTGGCCTGCGAACGCTCCCTCAAATACCGCGACCCCAAACAGCGCGACCGCTGCTCCGAACCAGCGCCCGGCATAAACGCGCTCGTATCCTAAAATGGCTACGATGGCGAGCGTCAATACGGGTGAGAGGCTCGCTAGGAGCGACGATGCGAATGCGCTGGTGTTTGCCAGCCCGAGGATCCAACAATATTGATACAAACCGTATCCGCATGCGCCGCACGCGATCAGCAACGGGAGATCGCGCAGTGTGAAACGTACCTGTTGATGCATTGCGCGCGCCAGTAGGAACGCCAGGGGCGTCATCGCAAGAAAGCGCAATCCGGTGAAAGCCAGCGGATCGATCGATGTGAGAGCGTACTTCACGAGTACGGTATTCATGGCCCAGGAAAAGGCAACGAACATGAGGCCCGGGTAGAGCAGCGGCCGGCGCGCGGTCACGATCCGACCTCTACCGTGCGCGGATGAAAGCTCCTCGCCTCAGTACGATGTCGTGCGCCACGCGCTGCCGTCGGTGCAGGCGCCGGTTTGCGCATTTTCGTACGCAACGCGCACGACGGTGTCGTCTGAATTCCCCGGAGATCCGATGGCGCACGGGTTGGATGTGGCAGGCGGCCTGCCGGCATCTTCGCTCGCGGGATCTCCCGAAGCGATCGCATCGACGGAGTGGTCCCCAACGCCCACGATCGCGACATACGGCGGCGTACTCATCACCCGAAGCGTCACGTCCGCGTCACGCGCTGCGAGGATGCCGCCGTCAGCCGCGCGCACCGTAACCGAAACCCGCGCCGACAGACGCCTCTCCGAAACATAAAGGTTCGTTTCTTCATTGTTGGCGCAGGCAGAGGCCGAATCACAAGGAGCGGGGAGCGCTTCGAAGTCGCTGCGCAGCAGCGCAATCGTTGCCGTCCCGGTGAACGCGCAAGGCGTGGGCCCGCCGGCGCAAAGCGCGGGCAACGGCGTAAAGGTCGGCAAGGAGCCGGCTTGCATTCCGGATCGCGCGTACGCCGCGACCCCGGTTTGCAGCGAATCGATCGCGCGCTGGTAGTCTTGGTTGACATAATTTTGCGCGAGGCGATGTATGGACGTGCGTACCGAGAGCAGACCCGCACTCAAAATTGTATTCGCCGCGAACGCTACCAGCGCGACGCACACGAGTGCGTTGGCGAGCACGTTAGGGTGAACTCTGCGGCGCGGCGATCAATCCCGACTGCTCCACGCGCGCGCCGGGCAACGGCGCTTTGGGTCGCAGCTTGCCGCGCAGTGTAACGCTGCCGGGCTCGTCATGGCCCGGGTCGGGCGTATAAGAAATGGTGACGCTTATGTCCGCACCGGATGAATCGTTCTGTGTAATCGTGCTGACGACCGAGACCGGATTCGGGATCGATGTTTCAAATGTTCCGCTCGGTGCATCGCCGGGCGACCCGTACTTCCATGCGTCTTCGGCAACGCGTAACGTCTGTTCGGCGAAGAGCGTTGCAGCAACACGATTGCCGCCTGTGGCGTGCGAGCCGAATTTGGCAATGCTCGAAAGCGCGAGAATCAGCGCGCCCGCGCAAACTGCGGCGATCGCAATCACGGCGATGGCTTCGATCAGCGCAAAGCCGGCCTGTGCTTTCACCCGGTTAGAAGTGCCCGTTCGCGGCCGGGAATCGCTAGGGTTGTGAGCTTTCTTGCGGGGAGCGCAGCGGCGCCGCGAAGCAGAACGCGATCAATAACCCCGCGAAGCCGGCGATAAAAGGCGAGCCGGCGATCATGTTGGGCGGCCAGCCCAATCCACCCGGCAGCGTAAGCTTCGCAATGACGAGATACAACGCAAACAGCACGGCCGGAATGGCGAAGCCGAGAGCGTAGAAGCCTAAGCCGTTGCGAGCGCGCTCGCCAAGGATCGCAATTGCAACGTCCGCCAGCAGGCCGGTGACGAGTGCCGCCACGATCTCCCAAAACAGGTTGCTTTGAAAGGCCATGGCGATCGCGAAGAATCCGAGCAAGAACGTCATCGCGCCGAACGGCATGCGCCAGCGCCGGATGAGCAGCAGCGCGATTCCGGCCACAACGATCGCTTCGATCAGATTCGCGTCCTCGCTGTAAGCGAGTCCCAAAAACGTCGTCGCGGGAACGGGTCTCCCGGTTGCTGTGAAGAGCAAGCTGCCTTGCGCCGTCCACGCGGGCCGGGATGCGTCGAGACCGGCCAGCTGCGACACATTTACTGTGCGTCCGCTTACGAGATCCGTAACAAAAACTTGCGCGTCGCCGCCGGCGTCGCGAATGTATGCGATCTTCTTCGCGTCGGATGACCACGCCGGCATCTGCGCATTGCGCAACAACTCTTTTGCGGCCTTGGCGGTGGGGGTTGTGACGGCGATGGAGCCGTCTGCCGTGACAAAGGCAACGCGATTGTCGCGCGCCCACGCGGCCTGCGCGCCGTCCACCGTTGCCTCGAGCCAGCTGGAAGAACCGCCTGCGGCCGGTACGACCGCGATTTGCTGATGCAATCCGTTGCGCGTCTGGTACGCAATGAGTTTTCCGTCGGGCGACCACGCCGGCTGCAGCTTCTCGGTGACGCCGGCTACGATTGTTTTAAGCCCCGAACCGTCCGCGTTCATCGTTTCCAAGAGATAATCGCCCGACGTTCCGGCCGGGATCGAAATGAAAGCTAACCGTTTTCCAGCGGGCGACCATGCCGGCTGCGTGTCGTGCCGGCCGCTGTGCGTAACGCGCATTGCGCGCGTACCGTCCGCGTTTGCGACGTAGATGTCTGAAGCAGGGCCTTTACCGGTATCGACACGGAACGCGACGTGCTTTCCGTCCGGCGATACCGCCGCGCCCCAGATGTCGCTGCCCGCGATGGTAAGCAGGCGCGTTTCACGCGTTCCGTCCCCGCGCACCGAATAAAGCGCTCCGCCGGTTTGCGGCTCGTGATAGCCGATGACGAGCGATTCTTCGTTGTCGCCGATCGGCTGCGCGTATTGCGTGAAGAAGCCGAGCAGCGTCAATATCGCGAGCGCGCTGAGAATTGCCGGGCCGGTTATCTTCCAGCCTTCGCTTTGCGGTCCGTACCGCGCGGCGATCGATCGCAGTGGGCCGCAAAAAATCAACGCCCCGCCGAGCGCGAGCCAGATGTGCGACGGGCTGATCAGTGCATTGATATCGATTTCGATGCCGTAAAAGAAATGCCACACGAAATCGAACGCCCCGCCGAGCGCAAAAACGATCACGCCTGCCAGCGACATCCAGTAGCCGAACGGAAGCGCGTGAGTGAGCTCGTGGCCGCGCCTGAGGTTTAGCACGAGCACGGTGCCCAGCACGATGCCATTCAGCGCCATCGTTCCATAAAGAATCGCGTGCCAGGGCGTAAGGAAGCTTTGGTCGACCAGTCCGTGGCTGTGCGCCCATCCGTCCTGAACGACGCCGCCCATAAGAATCACGGCGAGTGCGCCCATGATCCAATCGAACGTTAGTGACGCCGGCGGGTAAGCGGAAGCTCGCTGCATCGCACCTGACCTTGTACGCTTTCGCGCAGGTGCCCTGGCGGGGGCTCGTTTGGATTGCAACGAACGCGCTCGGCAACGCGCGCGCCTATTTATAAGGAGGGGCATTTATGTACAGCATCAGTGCGGAACGCTCTGCGGGCTGGTCAGGCCTAGCGTTTCTCGTCCTGGTCGTCGTCTCGGCCACGCTGTACGGAACGCCTCCGCCGGGCGCCGCTGTCAGCGCGGCAACGATGGGCTCGTTCCTGACCGCTCACCACCAAACGATCTTAATCAGCGCTTGGCTGGGCTTCCCCGCCGCCGCGTTCTTCCTGTGGTTTGCAGTCGGCGTGCGCGCGCATCTCGCACACGCGGTCGGACTCGCCGATGGGTTGCCGCTCTATGCGATTTTAGCCGCCAGCATTACCGCAGCGATCGCGCTCCTGAGCAGCGCGCTGCTTGCCTTGGTACTTTCAGGTGCAATCCCGATGGACGACCTGCCATCCTGGTGGGGATTGAACGCGCTTCTGAGCGGACCGATTATCGCGATGAGCTCCACCATCTTCGTCTTCGCAGCCTCGCACTCAATGCGGCGGCACGGCTCGGCTTCTGAAGGCTTAGCGCTGTATGGTTACCTCGCTGCCTTTGGTGGCGCCATCAGCACGCTATCGCTGTTTTCTCCGACCGGGCCCATGTCGGCTAACGGATGGGTCACGCTCGTCATGGGCCCCGGCCTTTTCGTCATTTGGGTCATCGCGACGTCGATCTGGCTGATTCGGAGCGTCGGAGCCTCGGCGGCTTAAAGAGGCCCCGTTGTTGCCTGCAGCAGCGGGGATGAGGTATACTCCCAAAGTTCGGTCCACCGGCGGTGCGGCCGACATTTTAGTGCGCCCCACTCACAGTAAGGAAGAACTTGCCCACGATTAGCCAGTTGGTCCGTAAGGGCCGCAAAAAGGCGGAGAAAAAAGTGAAGACCCCGGCGTTCCGCGTCATCCAGACCGGACCGAAACCGGGTCATCCCGATCTGCCCTTGCGCGCCTTCGAAGTGACCGGAAATCCGCAACGCCGCGGCGTATGCACGCAAGTGAAAACCGTCACTCCGAAAAAGCCGAATTCCGCGCTGCGTAAAGTCGCGCGCGTCCGCTTGACCAACGGCGAAGAAGTCACGGCTTACATTCCGGGCATCGGCCACAATCTGCAAGAGCACTCGGTCGTGCTCGTGCGCGGCGGCCGCGTGAAGGATCTGCCGGGCGTGCGTTATCACATCATCCGCGGGACGCTGGATACCTCCGGCGCCGCGAACCGCAAGCAAGGCCGCTCGAAATACGGCGCCAAGCGCACCGCAAAGAAGTAGGCCGTGCCACGTAAAGGTCCGGCGCCCAAGCGCCAAATTCTGCCCGACCCGCGCCACAACTCGAAAGTGCTCGCGCGCTTCATTAATAAGATCATGCTGCGCGGCAAGAAGTCATTGGCCGAGCGCATCGCTTACCGCGCGCTCGACATCGTCGCCGAGAAGACCGGCCGCGATCCGATGGACATTTTCTCACAAGCTTTGAGCAACGCGATGCCGCTGGTCGAAGTGCGTCCGCGCCGCGTCGGCGGCGCGACGTATCAAGTGCCGATGGAAGTGCGCCCCGATCGCCGGCAGGCGATGGCGATGCGCTGGCTGATCGGTTTCGCGCGTTCGCGCGCCGGTCATTCAATGGAAGAGAAACTCGCGGGCGAACTGATGGATGCCGCCAACAATCAGGGCGCGACCATCAAAAAGCGCGAGGATACGCACAAGATGGCTGAGGCCAACAAAGCCTTCGCGCATTACCGCTGGTAATCGCGATGGCCCTCAATCGCGAATATCCGCTCGAGCGGACTCGCAACATCGGTATTGCAGCCCACATCGACGCCGGCAAAACGACGTGTACCGAGCGTATTCTTTTCTATACCGGCCGCACACATAAGATCGGCGAAGTGCACGACGGCGCCGCGACGATGGACTGGATGGTTCAAGAGCAAGAGCGCGGCATCACGATCACGTCAGCCGCAACGGCCTGCACGTGGCGCGATACGCGCATCAACATCATCGATACGCCTGGGCACGTGGATTTCACGGTTGAAGTGGAGCGTTCGCTGCGCGTGCTCGATGGATTGGTCGCGCTCTTCGATTCGGTTGCCGCGGTGCAGCCGCAGTCGGAAACCGTTTGGCGGCAGGCCAACAAGTACCGCGTGCCGCGGATCATCTTCGTCAACAAGATGGATCGCATGGGCGCCGATTTCTTCAACGCGGTCGACAAGATCAAAGAACGGCTGGGCGCTAACGCCACGCCGATTCAGATACCCATCGGCGCTGAAGACAACTTCCTAGGCGTCGTCGACTTGTTTACGATGAAGAAGATTCTCTACACCGACGATCTGGGGTCGGTGATGGAGCAACACGACCTTGAAGGCGACCTGCGCGAGCTCGCGTTGCGCTGGCGCCAGAACCTGGTCGAAAATATCGCCAGCGAAGATGAACATCTGCTCGAGATGTTCGTGGCGGGAGAAGAGCTCCCGATCGATCGCATGAAGACCGCGCTGCGTAAAGCGACCATCGATGGCAGCGTGCTGCCGATGCTGTGCGGCTCCGCATTAAAGAACAAAGGCGTACAGGCGCTTCTGGATGCCGTCGTCGATTATCTTCCGTCGCCGCTGGAAGCCAAGCCGATCGTCGGCAAGGATCCGGAAACGGGCGACGAGATTCGGCGCAAGGCGGACGATAGCGAACCATTCTGCGCGTTGGCCTTCAAGATTGCCACCGACCCGTACGGCAACCTGACGTACTTCCGCGTCTATAGCGGAGCGCTCAACAAAGGCTCGTACGTCTACAATCCGCGTTCCGGACGCAAAGAGCGTATCGGGCGCATTCTGCGCATGCACGCGAACCATCGCGAAGACATCGACGCAATCGGTGCGGGTGATATCGCTGCCGCGGTCGGCCTCACGGATACGCGAACCGGCGACACGCTGTGCGACGAGAAGCATCCGATCGCGCTGGAGTCGATTGTCTTCCCGGAGCCGGTCATCTCGCAAGCGATCGAGCCCAAGACCAAAGGCGATCAGGACAAGCTCGGTACTGCGCTAACCCGTTTGGCGCAAGAAGACCCGACCTTTAAGATGCGCACCGACGAGGAGACGCAGCAAACGATCATCTCCGGCATGGGCGAACTCCACCTGGAGATCATCTTGGACCGGCTGCTGCGCGAATTCAAAGTTGACGCGAACGTCGGTAAACCGCAGGTCGCCTACAAAGAAGCGATCACCAAGACGGTCGAAGCGGAAGGCAAATTCATCCGCCAGTCCGGCGGCAAAGGCCAGTTTGGCGACATCTGGCTGCGCGTCGAACCGCAGGAGCCGGGCACCGGGTTCGTCTTCGAATGGAAGATCGTGGGCGGCAAGGTTCCGAAGGAGTATGCCAAGGCGGTTCAGGAAGGCATCAAGGAGGCGTCGCAGAGCGGCGTGCTCGCAGGCTATCCGGTGATGGATTTTAAGGCGACCGCCTTCGACGGCAAGTACCACGACGTGGACTCGTCCGAGATAGCGTTCAAAATTGCCGCGTCGATGGGATTCAAGTTAGCCAATCGTGCGGCCGGACCGATCTTGCTCGAACCGATCATGAAGGTCGAGGTGACCACGCCCAAAGATTATATGGGCGCGATCACGGGCGACCTGAATCGGCGGCGGGGTATGATCATCTCCACGGAGGAAGCGCCGGGAGGCGCGCAGATCATCACGGCCAACGTGCCGCTTTCCGAGATGTTCGGCTACGCGACCGACATGCGGTCGGCGACGCAAGGCCGGGCGACCTACACGATGGAGTTCTCTCATTATGAGAAAGCTCCGAAATCCATCGAGGAAGAGATCGTAGCAAAAGCCGGGGGCAAGAAGACCTCCGCCGCCTAAGTGACACGATTGCAAAACACTAGAGTTAAATGAGGAAGACGACTTAAGATGGCGAAGGCAAAATTCGAGCGGAACAAACCGCACGTCAACATCGGCACGACGGGGCACGTCGACCACGGTAAGACGACCCTTACCGCGGCAATCATCAATTGCCTCGCCACCGAAAACGCGAACATCGCAAAGCGTACCGTCGATGACATCGACAACGCGCCCGAAGAAAAAGAGCGCGGGATTACCATTGCGATTTCGCACCAAGAGTACGAAACGAAGAAGCGCCATTACGCTCACGTCGACTGTCCGGGCCACGCCGACTACATCAAAAACATGATCACCGGCGCGGCGCAGATGGACGGTGCGATTCTGGTCGTCTCGGCAAGCGACGGCCCGATGCCGCAAACGCGCGAGCACATTTTGCTGATGCGCCAAGTCGGCGTTCCGAATATCGTGGTCTTCTTGAACAAGGTCGACATGGTCGACGACGAGGAGCTCCTCGAGCTGGTCGAGCTCGAAATTCGCGAGCTGCTCAGCAAGTACGAGTACCCCGGCGACACGACGCCGATCATCCGCGGTTCGGCGCTCAAGGCGCTGAACTCGTCGGGCAAACGCGGAGAACCCGATACGGATCCCATCTTTAAACTGATGGACACCGTTGACGAGTACATTCCCGATCCGGTGCGTGAAACGGACAAGCCGTTCCTGATGCCGGTCGAAGATGTGTTCACGATCACGGGCCGCGGCACGGTGGGCACGGGCCGCGTTGAGCGCGGTCAGGTCAAGGTCGGCGAAGAGGTCGAGATCGTCGGATTGCAAGAGGCGACGCGTAAGACCGTCGTGACCGGCATCGAGATGTTCCGCAAACTGCTCGACATCGGCATTGCCGGCGACAACATCGGCGTGCTGCTGCGCGGCATCGATCGTACCGACATCGAGCGCGGTCAAGTGCTCGCAAAACCCGGCTCGATCAAGCCGCACAAGAAATTCAAAGCCGAAGTGTACGTTCTTTCAAAAGAAGAGGGCGGACGCCACACGCCGTTCTTTGCGAACTACCGGCCGCAGTTTTACTTCCGCACGACCGACGTCACCGGAACCATCAAGCTGCCCGAGGGCGTCGAGATGGTCATGCCCGGCGACAACATCGCGATGGACGTCGAACTGATCACGCCGATCGCGTGCGAGGAAGGGTTGCGCTTTGCAATCCGCGAGGGCGGCCGGACAGTCGGCGCCGGCGTCGTCATCTCGGTTTCGGAATAATGGCTAAACAGAAGATCCGCATCCGCCTTAAAGCATACGACCATCGTGTGCTCGATCAATCGGCGGAGCGGATCGTCGACACGGCAAAACGCACCGGCGCTTTCGTCAGCGGCCCGGTGCCGCTACCGACCGAGATCAACCGCTTCTGCGTGAACCGTTCGCCGCACGTCGACAAGAAGTCGCGCGAGCACTTCGAGATGCGCACGCATAAGCGGCTCATCGACATTCTGCAAGCCTCGCCAAAGACGATGGATGCGCTCATGCATCTCGACCTGCCGGCCGGCGTAGACATCGAACTCAAGGCCTAAAAATTGAAGCGACCCGCTGGCGTTGCATGAGACGGCGGGTATGGATTCTTGGCGGGGGCGCCGCTGCTGTAGTCGCAGCCGGTTTCGCCGAACGCCGTAATATAGTTGGGCTCATCAAGGGGTGCGGTCTGCCGCCGTGGCCGCCGCCTCGCGCAACAAATGTGCGGGTTGCCCCTAAAGTATTCCGATCCCATATTCTGAACGCGGACGTCGGCACGGTTACAGTTTTCGCGCGTCCCAAAGGCATTCAGGATGCCAAACCCTTGGTAATCTTTGCGCTTCCCGGGCGCGACGGTACAGCAGCGGATCAAGTGAACGGTTTGCACCTGGCCGATTATTTTGGAAATGCGGTATGGGCACGTGGCAATCGCGATTCCATCCTCGTGGTGGTTGACAGCGGCTCATCGTATTGGCACGCGCGCCGGCACGGCGAAGATCGCATGCGCATGTTGATAGACGAGATCGTCAGCCCCTCGATCCGCCGCTATAATTTGCATTCGGCGGATACGGGCATCATTGGATGGTCGATGGGCGCCTATGGAGCATTGCTGGCCGTCGAACGATTTCCAAGCCTGTTCGGAGCGGCATGCGGAGTGAGTGTCGCCCTGTGGCAAAACGCCGGGCATCAACAAGCCGCGGTGCCAGATGCCTTCGACGATGCGGCCGATTTTGATCGAAATGATCTGCATCGGAAAGTGGCCGCGCTCGCGAAGTGCCGTCTGCGGATCGCCTGCGGAACGAGTGATCCCTTTCTTCCGGCAGATGAAGAATTTGCGCGCGGCCTTCAAATGGCCGGACTGAAACCCGAGATCGATTTTTCAGCCGGTTGCCACGACGATGGTTACTGGCAAAAGGACGCTCCGGCTTCGTTCCAGTTTCTCATTCGCGCCTTAGCTAGGTAGGAGTACCGCCGTGCGGAGCGCAGCTAGAGAGGCCGCGCGCGGACAAGCAGGCAGGCCCGGCGAACCCAAGGCCCATGCCGATTCCGCTGCACGAGGTTCGCGAGCGAACATTTTCCGGGACGCGGCGGCGCATTTTCCAGCTGTTCGTCGACATGGGGACCTCCAACGACATCATCTGGCCGTTCGCGGCGCAGCCCTTCATGCGTTCTCCCGGACCCATGGTTCCCGGCCGCACCGAGGAATGGCATAACGGCTTCCACGCTATTCTCGAAGAGGTTGTGCCGGAAGAGAAGATCGTTTGGCGCATTCAAAACGACGGCTTTGACGGCGTGCACGGGTTTTATCTGAGCGGCGACGCCAAAAAGACTACGGTGCAGCATCGCATCGACGCGACGCTGAGCGACATGGAAGGCCGGCTGCTCTGGCGGCGCTTGGAAGATCAGCAAGAGCGTTCGATCGAAGCGCTCTTCGACAAGATCGCACGCGTCCTGAAACGTTGACGCCCGACGCGCTAGATTTTCTCGACCTCGGCGCGCTGCTCGACGACGAAGAGCGGATGATTCGCGACGCGGTGCGCACGTTCGTGCGCGATCGCATTCTGCCCGATATCGCGGAGTGGTTTGAAAGCCACACGTTTCCGCGCGAGCTTGCGCGCGAGCTCGGAAAACTCGGCGTGCTCGGCATGCATCTGCAAGGCTACAGCTGCCCGGGCGCGAGCGCCGTCTCGTATGGTTTGGCGTGCATGGAACTGGAAGCCGGCGATTCGGGCGTGCGGAGCTTCGCTTCGGTGCAAGGCGCGCTCGCAATGTTTTCGATTTGGCGCTGGGGGACCGAAGAACAAAAGAACGCGTGGCTTCCGCGCATGGCCGCGGGCGAGCTCGTCGGCTGCTTCGGGCTGACCGAACCCGATTTCGGCAGCGACCCTTCGGGCATTCGCACGAGCGCGCGCCGCGACGGCTCGGATTGGGTGATCGACGGAAGCAAAGCCTGGATTACCAACGGCGGGATCGCCGACGTGGCCGTTGTGTGGGCGCAAACGGATGAAGGCATCCGCGGATTTCTGGTTCCGGCCAAGACCAAAGGTTTCACGACGCACCCGATCGAGCGGAAGCTCTCGCTGCGCGCGTCGGTCACGTCGGAGCTCGTTTTCGAAGATTGCCGCGTGCCCGCAGATGCCGTCTTCCCCGAAGTGCGCGGATTGCG
>JAAXMC010000051.1 GCA_013036315.1 Vulcanimicrobiota bacterium | reverse complement strand
GCGTATGTCCGAGGTTATTTCGCGGCGTGACGGCAATCCCGAAACGCGTTCGGGGCCGAGCGACGGGATGCGCATCAGTACAATCATCGAACCGAAATAGCCGGCGGCCGTAATGAGCAGCGCCGGCAGCGCTCCAAAGATTGCAAAGAGCGCGCCGCCGATGATGGGCGTTACGAGGTTGGCGAAATTCTCGGCGCCGCTCAACGCGGCCGAAGCTTCGGTTCCCCGTTCCTTGCCGAGCAAGAACGGGATGCTCGAGGTTTGTCCGCCCAGGAACGCCGCAGCGGCGAGCGCCACGATCACGAGGCCGGCATAGATGTCCGGCACGGTCAGAACGTGCAGCGAATAAAGCGCTGCAAAAACAAGCATCACGGCGCAACGTATGGCGTTGGACGCGAGCATCACGCTGCGGCGGTTCAAACGGTCGGCCAGCGATCCGGCGATCACGCTGAACAGTGCAAAGGGTGCGACCTCGCAGAAATATGCTACGCCGGTCGATAGGGCTGAATGCGAAAGCCGGAATACGAGCAACGGAATTGCGAGCAAACGGAAACCGTCGCCCAGCAGACTCAATGTCTGGCCGGCGTAATATTGCCGAAACCGCTGGACCGAAAATATGCTGCGCCGAACCGGCGCGGCTACTGACGACATGCGACGAGAACCTCCATGATGCGGGAGTAAGAATGGGCTCTACGTCGCTAGCGCATAACGAGAAGATTCTACTATAGTTAAAAGGGCTCAAGCAAGAGGCCGAGCCCTAAGTAACGAGCAACTCCCCGGCGCGGAGGGCTCTTTTCTTTATGGGCGCACACGTTTTTAGCTTTTTGCGCGCGGCCGGCGCGATCGTTGCGTTGGTCATTATCGGCGGCTCGGGCGTCTTAGCGACGGCTGCGAGGTCCGCGTATCGCGAACCGGTCGTATTAGCCAGCAAGAACGGAATCCTCGAGGTCACGCTCACTGCGCATCAAAGCAGCGCGCGCTTGGACACGGTTTCAAAACCGGTGCGGAACATGCTGCTCTTTGCATATACCGTCAACCAAGGAACGCCGTCCAACGGTCAGATGTCCGGAGATAACCTCTACCCTGCCCCGACGCTGCAAGTCTATCCGGGCGAAACGCTCATCGTTCACTTGAACAACGGGATGAGCGGATTGAGCATCCGCGACTTTTACGACCCCGCATACACTCCGACGGGAAAACACGTAGCGCTTTACCCCGCGCAATTAAAGCAGGCGCCGGTCAATCTTCACGTGCACGGCTTGCACGTCAGCCCGAGGGGTAACTCGGACAACGTGCTGCTCCACATCCCGGCCGGCATGTCAAACACGTACACGTATCACATTCCCAAGAACATGCCGCAAGGCGCCTATTGGTATCACAGCCACCTGCACACCGTAACGACGTCTGAAACATACTACGGTTTGGCCGGATTGCTCGCGATCGGGCGTACCGACGGCAACATTCCGTTGGTCACGGCCAGACATATTCCGATCCGGAACATGGTTCTGCAATACAACGCCGTTTTCGATCGAATGGGCGGACTCGCCCAGCTCAACAACCTGAACTGGTCGCAGTACGTCAGCACGCTCGTGCCGCCCAAGGGCAAAGAACTCGCCAACGGAACCTACCGCCCGAGTTTGGCTCCGGTGAACTTTCTGCAATCGGCAAAAGGGACGCGCTATCCGACGGTCTGGTATACCGGACCGCTATCGATTTACAATCACCGCGGATTGCTGCAGTTCGTTCCGACCAATCTGCAGACGTTCACGCCGAGTGCGGGTAAGGCCGGAACGCAGGTGAATGCGAATCCAAATCTTCCCGACTACGATCGCGACGTCCAGTTCACGGTGAACGGCTTGTTCCAACCGGTTCTCGACATCAAGCCCGGGCAGACTGAAATTTGGGTCCTCGCGAACGTCAGCGATAATGCGTATATAACCATCGAGCTGACCGAAACCGCGACCGGCAAACATCCGCCTATCGCGATCGTCGGAGTCGACGGAAATCCGACCACGACGGTGCACTACCCGGTGAGGTATAACGGTACGAGATTGACGATCCCGGCGGCGTCGCGATTCGCGATTGCCGTGACGATGCCTAAGAGCGGTGGATTAAAGTTGGAGATTCCGCCGCGCGCCGGCGCGCACAAGGCGCTGAGCGAGCAAGGGATCCTCTACACGAATAACGGCACCAACCATCCGCGAGCCGAACTCGGAACGCTCAGCGTGGCGCCTTCGGCCATCAGTTACGCCGACGGTTTCTTCGTCTTCCCGACCCAAGTGCTACTGAAAGCCGTTCCGGCCGCAGGCGCGGGTGAGACGACCGCTTTTGTGGCGGGCCAGAAACTGCATGCGTACACTCCGTTCGAAGATCTCTCCCGCGTTAAGCCCGACGTCAGACGGGAACTGCTGATTAACGGCGGTTTCCTCAACAATCACGCGAGCAATTCCGATCCCAAGGCATTCGTGTACGCGTTCGGCGGGAACGCCTTTCCGAACATTCCGCTGATCCAGCCGCGCCTGGGTTCAGTTGAGGAATGGACGTTCGTCAACCACAACAACGACGAGCATCCGATCCACGTGCACGTCAACGATTTTCAAGTGACGAGATTTTCCGACCCGGCCCCAGGCGTACGGACGGGAGTCGAAATGTGGGGAGAGGACAACGTCAACGTCCCGGCGCCGCTCATGGGCGCGGCAGAAAAAGTCATCGCTCCAGGCCTTTTGTCGATGCGCACGAGATTTGAGGACTACACGGGCCTCTACGTCTTGCATTGCCACCGCCTCAACCATGAAGATAACGGATTGATGGCGATGGTCAACGTTATTCCGGCAGTCTCGGCGTATGCGGTCGCGATTCCGGGAACGCGCGGACGTTCCGCCGTGGTGAAAGTGTACGACGGGAAAGGCGATCGGCTGATCCGGACCGTCACGCCGTTCCCCGGCTCAACGGCGGTTGCAAGTGTAACAATGGGCGACGTCAACGGTGACGGCGTGCTCGATCTGATCGCCGGCGCCGGAAAGGGACACAGTCCCGAGGTCGTGGTGTATTCGGGTGCGGCAGTTGCCGGCAAGCCTTCATTTGAAACGGTGCTGACGCGATTGCGCGCGTTCGACTCGAGTGACCGCAGCGGCGTCAGCGTAGCGGCCGCCCAGATCGACGGCACGGCCGTCGACAACATCATCGTAGGATCGGGCGCGGGTGCGCCGGACCGCGTTAACGTCTATCGTGCGCCCGCGTCCGGCGCCGCTCCGGAATTGTTTTCGACGTTTAGTCCGTACGCGAACGATCGCTCCGGCGTGACCGTCGCTGCCGGTTTTGTGGATTTCATGACCGGACGCAACAGCATCGTGACCGCTCCCGGCGCGGGCAGTCCGGCGCAGGTGAAAGTGTTTGCCTATTCGCTGATGACGCCGATCGGTAGCGCGAGCAGCGCCGCGCAGCCGGCGAATACCGCCGCGTTTACGCCGTTCGGCGCGTCGTACCGCGGAGGGGTTTCACTCGGCGCCGGCTGGTTAGCCGGTGGGCTCGGCGGAGCTCAGACGATCGTGGTGGGCGAACGGAGCGGTAACGGCTTAGTGAAAGTTTATTCCAGCGGATCGGCGCTGCAAGGTGCGCCGCCGATGTATTTGGACAGCCCGGCCGCGCAAGATCACATGACAACTTTTGGCCTAGTAGCGAGCTTTATCCCATTTGGCGGATCGTCCGGCGTGCGCGTCGCGACGACGAGCACGACTGTGGGAGCCGATTTACTAGTGAGCGGCGTAACTTCAGGACGCGCGCAAGTTGTCAAATACCGGTTGGTCCGGCCCACGAAAACCGCTCTCATGCTGAACGCTGTGCGCGTTGGCACGGTCGATTCGAGACGGAACGCGCAAATCGGAACAGTCGGCGGATCCTAAAAAGGCGGATTCAGGCTAGCGCCAAACTACGGCCCCGTGAGGTTCCGTACGACGGCGGCAGTGATCGCGTTAGTCGCGATCGGCGGTGCGAGCGTTTCAGCGAGCAAACTCGTGAAGCAGCGCCCGCTCGACGCCAGGAGCATCCCGCAATTTGTAGAGAACCTGCCGGACTTTTCGGTGCTCGGAAGAGTGAACGGCGACGCGCCCTACCGCGTGAGGTTTGAAGAGTTTCAGCAAAGAATTCTGCCGGCTTTGTTTTACGCGAAGCTGCGGCCGCCGTATTCGGCCGGCACCATGGTCTTCGGCTACGGAATGGATCAGGGAACCAAGCACTATCCGGCACTGCCGCTGCGGGGTCTCTATCCCGGATATACCGTGGTCGTAACGCGAGATCACATCGCCTTCGCCACCTATCAAAACCATCTCTATTCGGCCGCGAACGCTCCCGGCGTGTTCAGGAATTCGGCCGGTCCGAGCCTTCAAAAAACGGTGATCATCGATCAGAGCGTTGATTGGGCTAACCCCTTACACGCGCCGATGGCGACCGGCGGCGTGGGAAATCAAAAACCGTACCTGGGAGCGATCCCGGCGGTGACGCACTTGCACGGCGCCGAGGATCCCTCGGCTTTCGACGGCGGACCGAACGGGTGGTTTACACCTGGAGTTAAAGCGCGCGGCCCCGGCTTCGTGACCAACGTCTACGCCTATCCCAACACGCAAGAGCCGACAACGCTGTGGTTTCACGATCACACGCTGGGCACGACGCGCCTGAACGTGGTCGCCGGGTTGGAGGCCTTTTATTTGATCCGCGGCAACGGCGACGACGGCGTGCCGGGGCTTGGCAAACTTCCGGCCGGACGGCAGGAAGTCGAGCTCGTGCTGCAAGATCGGCAGTTTGACGCAAATGGTCAGCTGTTATTCCCGGACGGTTATCCGACGGGGATAGACGGGCCGCTGCAAAATCCGAAGCTGCATCCCTACTGGATGCCGGAGTTCTTCGGCGACGTCATTACCGTCAACGGCAAGAGCTGGCCCAAGCTGAACGTTGCGCCCAAGCGCTACCGGTTGCGTTTTCTTAACGGCGCGAACGTACGTTTCTTCAACCTCTACTTCTGTGTCAATGGTTGTCAGACCAAAGCGCCGTTCTATGTTATCGGCGACGATGGCGGACTGCTTGACGCTCCCGTGAAGGTCGATCACCTGCTGTTTTCACCCGGCGAGCGCTACGACGTTATCGTCGATTTCGCGCGCCTTCGCGGCAAGGCCATCACGCTTGGGAACGATGCCGTCACACCATATCCCAGCGCGTTTGCAAAATTCACACCCGCATTGCAAGGCCGAGTGATGCGATTCGTCGTCGGAGCAAATGCCGTCGCTGATGGAAGCTACAATCCAAGCGCCGGCGGCCGTTTGCGCGGCTCCGGCAGCACCGTAGCTCCCACGCTCGAGAAAATCGTCCAGCTGCCCGGAACGAAGGGCGGCTTGCCGCTGAGTTCACCGATTGCGGATGGCAAAAAAGTTCAAGTCTACCGGCAGCTGACGCTCAATCCGATCTTTGGGTCGGGCGGCTGTCACTGGCCGGGCACCGGTAACGGCGACGTCATCAACGCCATGCTTCTAAACAACACCGGCATGCGGGCCCCCGCAACGGAGAAGCCGCGCTTGGGAGCGACGGAAGTCTGGGACCTCATCGACTTGAGCAACGATGACCATCCGATTCACATCCACCTGGTGCAGTTTCAGGTGATCGCGCGGATTCCGTTCGATCTGCCGGCTTACGGCGCAGCCTATTATGCGGCGTTTGCGCGCGGCACGTGCGTTCCCGAATCGGGCCCGCCGAAGCCGTACAACGTTCCTAATCTCGCCGGCGCCCTCGGCGGAAATCCGGACGTCACGAAGTTCTTCTTAAAGAAAACGCTTCCCTATTGCATGGACGACGGCAATGCCGACGGCACGAACGGACCCGCGAGACTCGAAGAGACCGGATGGAAGGACACGGTCGTTGCGTCTTGCGGCCACGTGACGCGAATCGTCGTCCGGTTTACGCCGCAGCAACTGCCGGCGGTGGCTAACGGCAAGCCCATCAACTATACCGGGCAAAACAAATTTCCGTTCGATCCGACGCGCGGACCCGGCTACGTGTGGCACTGCCATCTGATCGATCATGAGGATAACGAGATGATGCGCCCGCTCATCATGATCAAATGAACGGCGGATACTGATGGCTGATAATTTGCTCGTCTGCGCGCGGCCGCGCGCCGGCGCCGAGAGCGACTTCGCGCAGTGGCCGCCGCGTCTGCAGAAGGCGCTGCTTGCCTTCGGCGGCGCGTTGAGCTGCGAGTTTTGGCCGCCCGCGCCGCCCGATCAGGAAGAATGGGTCGGCTCACTGCGCTTCGAGTCCGTCGATGCATTGCGGCGCTGGCGCGCGTCGGAGACATATCGCAATTTGATCGCGGAGGTTGCGCCCCTCGTCGAAGGCGGCCGCGTGACGCAGCTCACCGGCGGCGCCGCCACGGAATTTTACGTGCAGAACAGCGCGACCGAAGTGATCGTCACCGAGCTCAAACCCGGCAAGGAAGCCGAATACCGCGACTGGGCCAACCGCATGGACAAATTGGAAGGCACGTTTCCCGGTTTCCGCGGCTCGTACACTCAGCCGCCCGATCCGGGTGGCACGGTTTGGACCACGCTGCTGCGCTTCGATACGGTTGAGAAACTCAACGGCTGGCTCAACTCGCCGCAGCGCGCAACGCTATTGAAAGAATCGGAAGGCCTCGTCGATCACGTGGTGGTGCAGCGCGTGGACTCGTCGTTCCCGGGCTGGGTACCGGCCGATCCGGCCACCGGAAAATCGCCGCCCGATTGGAAGACGGCGATGCTCGTGACGTTGATGCTCTTTCCGGTCGTGGCGCTCGAACTGAAATTTCTGACGCCGCGCCTGCTGGCGGTACTCAATCCCTCGCTGGCGACCATTACCGGCAATGCGATCAGCGTCGGGCTGTTGACGTGGCCGCTGATGCCGCTGGTTGCCATCAAAGCTTTCGGCTGGTGGCTCTACCCCGATGGTCTTCCGCGCTGGGTGCGCTTCGTTGGCCCGGGCGCTATTTTTCTAGGTTATGCGATCGAAGTCGCCGTCTTCTGGCGCCTTCTTTAAAGGAAGCAACTCCGCAATGAACCTCAACACCGTCAAAGATCTCAAGCGCCCCAAGTCCGCGGATGAAATCCGCCAATGGCGCGACGGCTATGCCTGGCTCGCCGGCGGCACCTGGCTGTTCTCTGAGCAGCAGGTTCACGTGGACACGCTGATCGATCTCGAAACGCTCAAGTGGCCGGCGCTGACCAGCACCAAAGACGTGCTCGAAATTGCGGCGACCTGCCGCATCGCGGAGCTCTATGCGTTCGAACCGCCCAAAGCGTGGCGGGCGGGACCGGTCATCGGTGAATGCTGCCGGTCGTTTTTATCGTCGTTCAAGATTTGGAACGAGGCGACGGTCGGCGGGAACGTCTGCATGTCGCTGCCGGCTAGTCCGATGGTTTCGCTCGTGGTTGCGCTCGAGGGAATCCTTACGCTCTGGCCGCGCGATGGCGCGCCGCGCGAAGTGCTGGCGGTGAATTTTGTTACGGGGAACCACCAAAACGTGCTGTCGCCGGGCGAACTGCTGCGCAGCATTCGTTTACCGGCCGAAGCGCTCTCCAAGAAGTTTGCGTTCCGGCGTTCGTCGCTGACGCATTTAGGGCGGTCGGCGGTGCTGCTGATCGGCACGCGCGCGCCGGCCGGCGATTTGATTTTAACAGTGACCGCCGCGACCGCGCATCCCGTGCAGTTACAGTTTAGGGGGAGTCCCTCGGAGGCGGAGCTGCGCAGTGCCATCGATGCAGGCATCCCCGATGCGTTGTGGTTCGACGACGTGCATGGTTCGCTGGCGCACCGCAAACATTTGACGTACCATTTCGGTGAAGAGATTCGCAAGGAGCTGGAGGCATGAAGCTCAAGGTCAACGGCAAAGAGTTTTCCGCCTCGCCCGCGCCGGGGGAATGTCTGCGCATGTTTTTGCGCGATCTCGGTTGGTTCAGCGTCAAGAAAGGCTGCGACGCCGGCGACTGCGGCGCATGCACCGTGTGGGTTGACAACAAACCCGTGCACGGTTGTCTCTATCCCGCCTTTCGCGCGGACGGCCGCGACGTGACGACGCTCGAGGGACTCGCGACAGACGGCAAGCTGCATCCGATGCAGCAGGCATTTCTCGATGCACAGGCATTTCAGTGCGGCTACTGCACGGCGGGCATGATCATGACCGGTGCGGCCTTGACCGTCGAACAGAAAAAAGATCTGCCGCACGCGCTCAAGGGCAATCTCTGCCGCTGCACCGGCTACGGCTCGATCCGCGATGCATTCGACGGGAAGAAGAACGTCGAGACCGACAGCGCCGGAAAATCGAGCGGAACCAGCGTGCGCAACCCGTTCGCGGAGGCCATCGTCACCGGACACGCGCGCTACACGACCGATCTCCCGCTGCCCGAAGGCACGCTGCACCTCAAAGTGCTGCGCTCGCCGCACGCGCACGCGAAGATCGTTTCAATCGATCGTACTAAAGCAATGGCCGTCCCCGGCGTCGTAGCCGTTTACACGTGGGAAGACGTTCCGCGCCGGCCGTACACAACTGCGATCCACGAAGACAATCGCGTCGATCCCGACGACACCTACCTGCTGGACAACGTCGCGCGTTTTGTCGGGCAGCGCATCGTCGCCGTCGTCGCCGAAACCGAAGGGGCGGCTGAGGAAGGCTGCCGCAAGGTCGAGGTTGAGTACGAAATTTTGCCGGCAGTCTTCGATCCGGAAGAAGCGATGATTCCGGGCGCGCCGGTGCTGCACGAACGCGGCGTCGACTCGCACATTTTGCACCCTGAAAAGAATATTTTTCTCGAACTCCACGGCGAGGTGGGGAATGTCGCCGAAGGCTTCGCGCAAGCGGACGCAATCTATGAAGGCGACTACGACGCGCCGCGCCAGCAGCACGTCCATCTCGAAACGATGCAGTCGCTGGCCTGGCGCAGCGAAGACGGACGCTTGCACGTACGCACCAGTTCGCAAGGACCGTTCATCGTCAAGGGCAGGCTCTGCTACCTCTTCGGGATCATGCCGGCCGATCTGCACGTCTTCACGGAACGCGTCGGCGGCGGCTTCGACGGCAAGCAAGACATGATGAGCGAGGACCTCACGCTCTTTGCCACGATGAAAACGGGACGTCCGGTGAAATGGGAGTTCACGCGCGAAGAGCAGTTCATCGGCGCGACGACGCGCCATCCTATGAAGACGCACATAAAGCTTGGCGCCAAGAAAGACGGGACGCTTACGGCGATTGCGTATCGCATCGTTTCGAACACGGGCGCGTACGGAAACCACGGCGGCGAAACGCTTGCCAACGGAATGTCCGGACCGTGGGCGATCTACAAATGTCCAAACAAGAAGGGCGACGGCTACGCCGTCTACACCAATTTGCAGTGCGGCGGCGGCTTCCGCGGTTACGGCACGACGCAGCCCACGTTCGCGATCGAGTCGGCGTTCGACGAGCTCGCCGACCTCCTGAAGATCGATCCGATCGAGTTGCGGCGAAAGAACGTGGTCGGACCAGGCGATAAATTCGAAGCGATCTGGAAAGAATCGTCCGACCTCACAGTCGGCAGTTACGGGCTGGATCAGTGCATCGATGCGGTTGAAAAAGCTCTGGCCAGTGGACGCGGGCTCCCGAAACCGGAGGGCGCCGATTGGCTCGAAGGCAGCGGAATGGCTATTTCAAGTTTGGACTGCGTGCCGCCAACCGAGCAGCGTTCCGGCTCGGAAGTTTCACTGCTGGCCGACGGGAACTACCATTTCACGGTGGGTTCGGTAGAGATTGGCAACGGTCTGGTGACGGCGCAGCAACAGGTCGTCGCGCAGATCATGAACTGCCCGACCTCGCGCGTGTCGTTCATCAATTCGGATACCGACAAGACGCCGTACGACAGCGGAACCTTTGCGAGCGTCGGCATGATGGTGCCGACCAAAGCCGTCGAAAACGCGGCGCGCGCGCTTCACGACAAGATCGTTGCGTATGCGGCCAAAACCACGAAGACCAAACCTGAAGACTGTAAGGTCGAGGACACGTTCGTGGTGCACGGTAAGCGCCGGACCCCGCTCACCGAGTTGTACGCAACCGCTGAGAAAGAAGGCGAAGACCTCGCCGCGTTCCGCAAAGCGTACGGATCGCCGAGAACCGTTGCGTTTATGGCGTACGGCGTGCGCCTCGCAGTGCACCGCGTAACCGGCGAGATTCAGCTGCTGTTCAGCGCCGAAGCGGTCGACACCGGCACCGTGATGAATCCGAACCAACTGCGCGGCCAGTGCATCGGCGGCGTCGTGCAAGGGATCGGCTACGCGCTTCAAGAGAAAATGGCGTACAACGACAGCGGTGGCG
>JAAXMC010000050.1 GCA_013036315.1 Vulcanimicrobiota bacterium | reverse complement strand
TCGATAGGCAGGCTGAGACGTGCACCGGCACCCACAGCGGAAGCCCGCCGCCGGGTAGCATCAGCAGTGCATCCGCCACCTCGGTGCAGGGCGCTGCGCCGATGCCCATGTCCGACCAAACGAACGGCAACGCGGCCGAACCGCCGGGACGAACGACGAGAGTGCGCGCGCCCGGACCGTAACGCGACAGCGGCACGTGCTCCGGTTCCGAATAATGAACGAGCGAGAGCTGCGGATACGGTTTCAGTAGGCACGCACGCTGCGAAGTATTCTTTAACGCGATGGTTGTTTGGGCATGGCCCGCGGCACGATCGGTTGCGGCGATCGTTGCGGCGATATCATGCGAGCTGCACAGCGGCGTAATCGCGGCGAGAACGAGGGCGTTAATCATGGCGCGCCCTTCCACGCAAAAGAGAAACGCCCCGCTGTGCGCGAGGCGTTTTCGAGGCTAGAGTTGGATTAGTGGCCGGTTTGGCGGCGAGCCGACACGAGTTGCACTTGAACCGTGGAGCCCTGATTGACCACCATGTTCGATTTGTTGTTTTTCGCGGCCAAGTATCCGCCGGCCGCGCCGACGAGTCCGCCGCCGCCGGCACCGTGGAAGATCACCTTGCCGAGGATATTACCGACGATCATGCCGCCTAGAGCTCCCGCTACTTCTTTCACGGTGTTGTTCTTAGTGACCGCGTTCCAGCCGGTAACGACGCCGACGATCGAATACATGGTGCCGTTTGAGAGCCGCAGCCGGTTCAGCGTGATGCGAAGCTGAGCCGCGCGCCCTTGCCCCGCGCTCACGACTTTCGTCACCGTGCCGTACATCGTTGCGTTGTAGATGCCCGCACCGGGAGCGCTGACGTTCGAAATCGTCACCATCTCGCCGACGTAAGCATGTCCGGTGTCGATCGTTTGGTTGATCTGGCCGCTGAGGTTGGTCCCCGCCGATAGCGCCAGGGCCACTCCGCTCGCGAAGACCGCCAACACCAGGGCGGCCAAGGGTGAGATGACGCGCATGTAAGATACCTCTTTCTGGATTTCTGCCTCAGGCTAGAAACGATTTCTGGCTCACATTGTTCCCACTATCGGGGCCCAAACAACCAAGCGCTTCCTGTTAGGCGAGCGTGTTCTTCCAAAAACGGACGGCGCGATCCCAGGACGATTGCGCGGCGGCGGGATCGTAGTGTCCTAGCCCGGCGCTGCCGGGGGGATTGGGATTTGCGAAAGCGTGTTTGGCGTCGTACCAAAACAGCTCGTAGGGAACCTTGCCTTCCTTCAAGCGCTCCTCGAACTTCTCGACGCCGGCCGCTGGGAAGAAACCGTCGTGTTTTGCGAAGTGGCATTGAAGCGGAATCCGGATCGTCGCGGGATCGCCCGCCTCGGGCGGCGGGAACCCGTAGAAAACGACGGCAGCATCGGCGTCCTGCAAATGCATCGCCGCCAGCAACGTAAGCGCGCCTCCCATGCAGTAACCGGTAACACCCACTTTTGTTCCGGCCTTCTTTAAATGTTGGATCGCACCGCAAACGTCTTGCGTGGCCGCATCGCCAAAATCCAATCCTTCCATTAAATGAGTGGCTTCGTCGCCGACGGCCGCGGTGCGTCCGCGAAAGAGGTCGGGGATCAGCACGCGGTAACCCAGTTCCGCGTAACGGTCGGCGATTGCCATCATATCTGCGGTGATGCCCCACCATTCTTGCACAAGTACGATTCCCGGCGCGCCATCTTTCTGCGGCGCCGCATAATAGGCCGGAGTCGTCTTACCGTCCGGACGCGAGTGCTCGATCCTCTCTCCCATGCGCGATCCTCCTTAGATCGTAACGCTTTCCTCCGAGTCTTGCCTGTCAAGATTGGCGATCTTTTCATCGAGCAGCCAATCGTTCGCGACGCGAATTCGCTCGGGCGTCGTGCGCGTCTGCAGCCACCGGTAGAGCGCATCGTCGCTCGCATGCGCTCCGATCGCCGCATTAAACTCGTCGGGAGTTATTCCCCAGCGTTCCATGACGCCTTTGTCCATCGGACACGGATAGATGTAGTCGAAGATCGTTCCGGCCGCTGCGGCCCGGGCCTTGTCGAAGAGTCTCGCCAGCCAAAGCGCTTCACCGATCGGTTCGCGCCCGCGGCGTGGAAATGTCTTGCCGTCTCGAAAATCGGTAGCCATGCCCGCTGTAACCGGGCGGCGCTCGTGAGGGATGCAATCGGACTGCCGCCTGCGAACGTGCACTCATGCTCAAGGAAGAGCCACGCTGGCATGCGGCCCTGGCGGTGGTTGCCATTTTGGCGCTGTACGCGACGCTCCCGCCCCGCATCATCGTGGGCCCGTTCTGGTTACTGCCGCTCCTGGTGCTCGCCATCTTAGTGCCGCTGCTGATCCTTGCGCCGACCCGCCACCGTGAAAGCGAATGGGCGCGGACGGCGTCGGTCGCACACATTGCGCTGCTTGGCGCCTTCAATGTCGCCACGATCGGGCTGTTTTTGGTGCAGCTGCTCTCCCCACATCCCCATCGGGTATTTACAGGCGAGCAACTTTTGCTGGCAGCGGTGCAGATATGGCTTACCAACCTGCTGATCTATTCGTTATGGTTTTGGGAGATCGACGGCGGGGGGCCCAAAGCTCGGTGCAGCCCGGATTTCGTCGATAACCCGGAGCTCGGTGACTTCATGTTTTCGCAGAGCCTGCTCGATCCCGAGCTGCGCGCCAAATTGAACTGGCGCCCGCGCTTCATCGACTACTTGTTTCTGGGGTTTACCAATGCGACCGCGTTCAGCCCGACCGATACGTTTCCATTGACGCCGTTAGGCAAGACGCTGATGATGGCCGAAGCCTTGACCTCGCTCGTGACGATCGCGATTGTGGCGGGGCGAGCCATTAACATTTTGGGCAGTTAGCGAGCCCGCGCATCCTCGCGAAGAATGTCATAGACGTGCTGCAATGAAATCGGCGTTACGCCGACGTCGCCTCGAAACGGATAATCCAATTCCGCGATCAGAGCGTAGATCGAAGAAATCATTGCCGTCAGCATAATGATCATGACGTACTGTGCAAGCGGCCGGTCGACACGAAAATAAAACGAGAGACCGATTGTCAGGAAGCCTGAAAAGAGCATGACCGCCCACAAAATGGTTGGAATTCCGGTTCGATTGGCCAAAATCCGTGACCGCCGCGCATCGAGAAGTCGTCCCGCATACACGAGTTCTTGCGCTTGCAAAGCCTGCTGGGCTCTTGTCTGCGGAACGAGCGATGCCACGGTAACCTGCAATCGGTTGACGGCCTTGTGCGCGGCCAGACTCTCGCCCCCGGAACGCATGCGCGGAAATTCGTCGGAGATAGCGAGCCGCAAATAGTCCAAAGCCTGGTTCACGATGCGTTTTTGCATCGGCTGCGGTAAGGCGTAAGCAAGGTGCGCAATATCTGAAAGCGCGCCGGCCTCGGTATCGACGGTCAGGGCCGCCGTATTGTAGTGCTCCCAGACGCCAATCACCATGAAGGCCACCACGACGGCCAGCAATGTGCCCATCGCCCCGAGGATCGGTCCGGCCACGTCGTTGTGCGTTATTTTTTCGTTCCGAATTAGCCACACACGCGTCACCGATAATGCGCCCGATACAAGCGCGCAGGCGACAAGAACCGCTCCCGGCATGAACAGCCATGCTGGAAACGCGTACACCCACGTCATCATCAGTAACCGCCTTGCAGGTTATGAATGCTGTTCCACGTGTGCTGCCACGGGGCGGGTGAAATTCCGGTTTGACCGCGGAACGGGTAATCGAGATCGGCGATCAGCAGCATCATTACGACGATGACCGAAGTCAGCGCAACGATCATCAAATACTGTTCGAATGGTTTGTCCACGCGAAAATAGTAGGAGAAAATGATCGCCACGCATCCGACGAAGAGCAGCGTTTCCCATAACAGCGGTGGAATGCCGTTGTCGTTCTCATGCAAGCGCATGCGCCGGACATCTAGGAGCATGTTTGTTGAATCGAGCGCGTGCGACTGAAGCATCACTTCCACGGATGTTTTCGGTTTAAAAGCCGCCACGATGCTTTGCACCGCGAATGCCGTAGTGTGCGCCGCCTCGCTATGGCCGCCGGAGCGCATTTTCGGCCATTCGTCGTGAATCACCAGCTGGACGTACCGGTCGACTTCATTTTGCAGTTTTGAGCGGGTGGGTTCGGGCAGAGAATCCGCGAGGTGATGGAGGTCGGAGGCGGCGCTTGCCTCAAGCTGCACGGTGTTGGAGGCCAGAACGTATTGGCTCCAAACGTTGATAAACATGAACGAAAGCGCGACTGCCAGCACGGTTCCGATCAATCCGAAGATCGCTCCCGCGACATCGTTTTGCGGGATCAGTTGGTTGCGCTTGATCAGCGGCCGGGCCACGCGGAGGCCTGTCAACGACAGCGCGCAGGCGATAATGATGGTCAACGGCGCCAAAAGCCAGATCGGCAACGCGTATATCCACGTCACGCCGCGTCGTTCTCCGTTGCAACCTGGTACTCCGTCGCAGTATTGTAGGACGGGACCGGAGGTGGGAAGAACCGTGGCCGACGCCCCAATGCGAGCGGGTGTGATGTAATGGTAGCCTGTGACCTTCCCAAGGTCGACGCGCGGGTTCGATTCCCGCCACCCGCTGTTTGCGGCGACGTAGCCAAGTGGTAAGGCAGAGCTCTGCAAAAGCTCCATTCGGCAGTTCGAATCTGCCCGTCGCCTAAATCTTCATGATCGTCATCTTCGGTGCAGGCGCGATCGGCGGTTTCATTGCCGGTGCGTTGGCGCGCTCCGGAATCGAGACCGGCGTCGTTGCGCGCGGCGCCCATCTGGGTGCAATTCGCGAGCGCGGTTTGCAGATCGAAAGCGTTCTGGGCAGTTTCGAAGCGCGCGTTCGCGCCGAGGGCGATCTGCGGGAGTTCGACGATCCTCAGTACGTATTGCTTACGTTCAAATCGCACCAGTGGCACGATGCGCTGCCTCAGTTCGAAAAAGCCGTAAGATCCGGCGCCACGTTCGTGACGCTGCAAAACGGTTTGCCGTTTTGGTACACGCGGGAGCGCGTGTTGGAAAGCGTCGATCCCGGCGGCCGTATCCGCGCAACGATACCGTACGAGCAAATCATCGGCGGCGTCGTGCACACGTCGGGAAGCGTGCCCGGGCCGGGTGTCGTGCGCCAAAGCGGCAGCATGCTCTATCCGATCGGCGAGCTCGACGGTTCGACGACGCCGCGCATCGCGCAACTCTCCGAACTCTTGGAAAAAACCGGCCTGCACGCTCCGGTGGTGCCGGACATCCGCCGGTTGGTCTGGCGCAAATTGCTCGGAAACCTGGCGCTTAATCCGGTCAGCGCGCTTACGCGCTCGACCGTCCTGGCGATGCTGCACGATCCACCCACGCGCTCGCTGTTGCGTGCGATGATCGACGAGGGACTCGCCGTGGCCGGCGCCGCCGGGATTGAAGTGGGCGTGTCGGCCGAAGAGCGGCTAGAAATGGCGAATCACATCGCCGACGTGAAGACGTCGATGCTGCAGGATCTCGAAGCGGGCAAACCGCTCGAACTCGAACCGATCTGCGGAGCGACGATCGAGATTGCGCGCCGGTACGGCGTTCCGGTTCCGCATATCGAAACGGTGTACGCGCTGACGAAACTCTTGGCATCGTGAACCTTCAGGACCTGGCGGGCATCGGCAAGGAGACGGCCGAGCGATTCAAAGAGCTCGGCGTTGCCAAACCGCTCGACCTGTTGAATCACTTTCCGTTCCGGTACGACGATCTGCGCATCGTCACGCCCGCTGCCGAACTTGGGCGATCCGCGCGTGAAGATTCGCCCGAAGAGAATGCGGTCGGCACGATCGTGTGGGTGCGCGAACGGCGCGCTCGCAGGCTTGCGATCGTCGAAGCCGAGCTGGCGGACGATTCGGGCACCTTCGTTGCCAAGTGGTTCGGGCGGAGCTATCTCATGGGGGCTTTGCGTCAAGGGATGCGCCTGTTCGTGCGCGGACGTGCGCAGCGCACGCTGGCAGGGCCGGCTATGAACGTCGCCACGCACAAAGTGCTCAACGAAAACGAACCATACCGCGGCGAGCTGGTGCCAATCTATCCCGCGGGAAAAGATTTGACCTCGCGCAAGATTCGCCAAATCGTGCAGCGCAATCTGGCCAAGCTGTTGACGCTGGCGGACGAAGATCCGCTTCCGAAGACGATCTTGCGGCAGCGCGGCTTTCCGGAGCTGTGCTTAGCGTACGGTGAAATGCATGCGCCGCGCACGCCCGAGGGCGCAGAAAAGGCGCGCGAGCGTTTCATCTTCACGGAATTTCTGGCGCTCGCGCTGGCGGCGCAGATGAAACGCCAAGCGCGTTCGGCCGTCCGCAACGCGCAAGCGCTGCGCGTGCCGGCGAATTTGCTAGACGAGCTTCAGCTCGAACTGCCATTCCCGCTGACTGCGGCGCAACAACGCGTGATCGCCGAGATTTGGAACGACATGGCGCAAGATGCCGCGATGAACAGATTGCTGCAAGGCGACGTCGGCAGCGGAAAGACGTTGGTCGCAGCTGCCGCGATTCTGCTCGCGGCGCGCAATGGCGTTCAATCCGCGCTCATGGCGCCGACCGAGATTTTGGCTGCGCAGCATGCCGCCAAGTTAGCGCCGCTGTTAATGCCGTTCGGCATCGCCGTGGAGGCGATCTTCGGAAGCCAGGGGGCGAAATCGCGGGCGAGCGCGGTGGCACGCTTAGGCGCCGGCGAAGCTGCGGTGGCGGTTGGAACGCACGCGCTGCTGACCGAAGGCGTTGATTTTGCGCGCTTAGGCCTTGTGATCATCGACGAGCAGCATCGCTTCGGTGTGGAGCAGCGCGCCCGCCTTCGCTCCAAAGGTACCGCACCGCACACGTTGCACATGACCGCGACACCGATTCCGCGGACGCTCGCGCAATCGATCTATGCGGATTTGGACCTTTCGATCATCGACGAGTTGCCGCCGGGCAGGTCGCCGATCGAAACGTTCACACTGCGGCGGAGCCGGCTCGATAAAGCTTATGACTTCGTGCGCAAGAACGTCGCATTAGGGCGCCAGGCCTATATCGTGGCGCCCGTCATCGATGAATCGGAACTCGCGCTCACCAGCGTCGTGGCTGAATCCGAACGTTTGCAGAAGACGGTCTTTCCGGAACTCGAGCTGGGGCTGCTGCACGGACGCATGGTTTCGCGCGAGAAGGAAAGCGTGATGCAGCGTTTCGCGCGCAACGAGGTACAGGTGCTCGTTGCAACGACCGTGGTCGAGGTCGGCGTCGACGTGCAGAACGCCAGCGTCATGGTCGTACTCGACGCGCAGCGGTACGGGCTCTCGCAGCTGCATCAATTGCGCGGGCGAGTGGGGCGCGGCGCGGCGCAGTCGTATTGCTTGCTCATCGCGCCCGATGAAGCCAACGAACTGGAGCACCTCGATATCTTAACCGGATCGAACGATGGCTTTGCGATCGCAGAAGAAGATCTGCGCTTACGCGGTCCCGGTGAATTTGCCGGAACGGCGCAATCCGGGTTAGCGAGTTTTCGCGTCGCCGATTTGGTCCGCGACATTGCCATCTATCGCGATGCAAAGGCCGCGGCCGAGGGCATCATCGCAGGCGACCCCGAGTTGGTGAAGCCCGCGCACGCCGGGCTGCGCGCGCTCGTCGAAGGCGAACCGAGCGCTAGGGCCATGCTGCTCAGTTCTTGAACCCGCCCGCCATGAACCGCTTTCGCATCATTTTATCGTCTATCACCTGCGGCGTGGCCGTGCTCGCCTGCTTTGGCGCCGCACCCGCGCGCTCGCTCGTCGTAACGCGCGCGACCTTGTCGAACGGCTTGAAGATCGTCGTGGTTACGGATCGGCTGGCTCCGGTCGTAACGACGATGCTAAATTACAAGGCCGGATCCAACGATCAGACGATCGCCGGGCTCGCGCATGCGACCGAACACATGATGTTCCGCGGAAGCCAATCGCTCTCGTCTTCGCAGCTGATGGACACGGTCGATATTACCGGTGGAAGCTTCAACGCCGACACGCAGAGCGCGACCACGCAATATTTCTTTACCGTGCCGGCACAATATCTCGATATCGCGCTGCATCTCGAGCGATCCCGCGCCTCGGGTGCCCTGCTGTCGCAGGCGCAATGGAACGACGAGCGCAAAGCGATCACGCAAGAAGTCACATCGGATAACAGCAACGCTTTTTACCGGCTTCAGACTAAAATGCAAACGACGCTGCTGGCCGGGACGCCGTATGCAAACGACGGCTTGGGCACCGTCTACGACTTTGCGCATACGATCAACGCACCGC
>JAAXMC010000049.1 GCA_013036315.1 Vulcanimicrobiota bacterium | reverse complement strand
CGCAGATAAAAAACGTGGTGAACACGAGCGCCATCAGGACGCCGTGCATGGTTAATATGCGATAGTAATCGAACCAGGCCGGCGCGTTAAACGCCGACGCTCGCGACATACCTTGCAGCGCGCCGAAAAGCGCACCGAGCACGATCGCGGCCGTGGCGGTATACACGTGCGCGATGATGACCCGATTCTCGGCACGCACCGCTTCGGTCATGCTAGCGTACTACGATCTTCGCGAACATGTTTTGGTGGCCGATGCCGCAGTACTCATGACATATGAGCAAGTAGGTTCCACGTGTCCGAAAGACGTGCGAATCGCTGTTCACCCACCCGGGTACGGCCATCATGTTGACGTCGGTTTTCGCGATAAAAAACCCGTGCACGACGTCGGGGCTGGTCACGAAAAACGTCACCTTCTTCCCCGCCGGCACGGTGATGGTCGGGGGCTCGAACGAAAACACCTCCGCGACGTAATATGCTTCGTAGCTTCCGTCAGCCAAGCGCCGTACGCCCGGATGGTCGAACGGCGGCGTTTTTGAAACCTTCGTCGGGTCGATCGCGCGCAGGCCGCTGGGCGGGTTCATGTTGTCGGCGAATGCGGCGAACGCGATCGCCCCCAAGAACACGAGCAGCATGCCCATTCCGAACGTCAGCCACCAGCGTTCGTATTTATGAACGTGCACGCGCTACCACCGCGCCTTCAGCAGCACGAACATCAAGAACCACAGGACGATGAAAACTCCACCCATGGTAAACACGAAGGTCAGCGTTCCGGGCAACGGCTCGTCCGGGGGCGCATCGTCTTTCCGTGGCCGCATGCCCAAATCTAGCGAGCCTCTTTGAAGATGGTGTGAGCGCCGTTCTTCGGTTCTTCTCAATCCGGTCCTCGCCGCTTCTCCAACAAGCGCGACAATCGAGCCATGGCAACCAACGTATTCGAACGACACTTGACCAATTGCCCATATGCTCGCGCCCGCGCGTTTCTCCGCGAATCCGTTGAGGACACGGCTCGCAAGGGCAGAGTCACCATACTTCCGCTGACGGCCGCGCTTCCGTTCGTCCCGGGAACGCTGGAAAAAGATGTTCTCGTGAGCTACCGCGCCGGCCAAGATCCGATGCGGTTCGATGAGCCGTGGCAAGTCCATTGGACGCCCGAAGGCGGCGGCCCGTATCCCGATTTCGACGGCGAATTAACCGTCCGCGCCGACGAGAGCTATCGCAAAGCGGTGCTGGAACTTCGCGGCGAGTACAAACCCCCGCTCGGCACGTTTGGGCAAGCCTTCGATCGGCTCGTCGGTTCGAAAATCGCCGCCAGAACCGCCCGCGAGTTATTGCAAGCGATCGCGCGTGGCATGGAAGAGCGTTTCAACAGCGAGGAAGAGTTAAAGGAGAACGTGGGATGAGCGAAGTCCGCGACACAACCTATTGCGAGTGTCCATTCTCGAGCGCGATCGGCTTCGCGCAGCGAGCTCTGAGAGAGCGGCACATACAAGTCTCGCCGGTCGAGACCGTTGCCGAACATGTTGCGCACGCGACCAAAGTTGTCGACGATCGCACGGATCGGTCGCGTCTTCACGACGCGCTGCTGCTCGTGTGGAAGCCCGAACATCGCGGGTTGTTTCCGGATTTCACCGGCGTGTTGACGGTCCGGCCGAAAGATCGGGGCGTATGGATGCGCCTGCAAGGGCGTTACACCCCGCCGTTCGGCGTCGCCGGTAAGCTCTTCGATATGGTCGCCGGGGAGCGCATCGCCGAACGCACCGCGCGCCGGTTGCTCGATGGTCTCATCACCGAAGTTGAAGCGAAGTGGAGCGCAGCTCGCCGCAACGGCGTCTAACCGCATTAGTGCGGCACGATCCAGATATACTGCGTTGACGGCTCGCGTGAAGGCGGAAGGTCCGCCGGCGCTGGCACTCCGCGCGGCCCTAACGATCGAACGAAACGATAGATCGCGCGTTGGTCGTCGATCTTCAGATTGCGGAGATCGTGCCACACCATCGGCCAATGCCCGCCGCGCGTTCGCACCATGAAGAGCCAGTCGCTTTCACGGATGCTCGCAAATTCGCGCCGCACGTTCTTGGGATAGCTCGTTCCCCACGGACCGCGATAGCCCAACCGGCTGCCGGTCATCCACCTAACTGCCGGAATAGTGCCGTCGGATTCACGCCAGCCCGGTGTGTGACAGTCGTTGCAGCTGCCGAACGCCACCAGGTATTTTCCGCGCGCGATCAACGGATCGACCGGCGCTCCCGCCCCGGGCAACGTCAGCGCCCCCAGGGCCAGAAGCAATGCAAAGGCCCAGACCTTCATGGCGCGATCATATCACTTATATGGAAGAAGCCGTGAAGAATTGAGCGAAACCGCCCGTAAGCATATGGCGAGAACGAATGTTCCCAGCGCGGAAAGGCAATTTCGCGACCTCTTAGAGTCCGCGCCCGACGCTATGGTCATCGTCGACCGCAGCGGCCGTATCGTTCTCGTGAACGCGCAGACCGAACGCCTTTTCGGCTATCCGCGCGACGAACTCGTCTCGCAAACTGTCGAAATGCTGATCCCGCAGCGATTTCAAGATAAACACGGCGGCCATCGTGCCGCCTACTTTGATGCGCCGCGAACGCGTCCCATGGGCGCGGGCCTGGAGCTGTACGGCTTACGCAAAGATGGTACTGAGTTTCCGGTCGAGATCAGCTTGAGCCCACTGCAAACTGAAAACGGCAATCTCGTCTCGAGCGCGATTCGCGACATCACCGAGCGGAAGCGGTTCGAAAAAGCGCTTCACGAGAAAAACGTCGAACTCGAAAAAGTCAATCGCGCTAAGGATAGCTTCTTGGCTGCCATGAGTCACGAGCTGCGTACGCCGCTCAACGCCATCATTGGTTTCACCGGCACGCTGCTTATGCGTTTGCCGGGTCCGCTTACGGACGAACAGGCCAAGCAACTCGACGTCGTGCAGTCCAGCGCGCGCCATTTGCTGTCGCTTATCAACGATATGCTCGACGTCGCGCGAATCGAATCCGGAAAAACCGAGCTGCATTTTGAACCCGTGGGCATCGGCAGTCTCGTGGAGGAAGTCGTGACCGCGTTGCGTCCACTCGCCGAAAGCAAAAGGCTCGCCCTTCGAGTAGAACTTCCGCCCGAGGACCTTAACGTAAGAACCGATCGGCGCGCGCTCCATCAGATCCTGATCAATCTTACAAGCAATGCCATCAAGTACACGGATACCGGCTCCGTGCGCGTGCAGGCGCGCCGTTCAGCCAAAACAATCGAACTGGCTGTCATCGACACCGGGATCGGCATTAAAGACGAGGATCGCGACCGGCTTTTCGAAGCCTTCGAACAGGTCGACCGATCGACTACCCGTCGGGTCGGCGGCGTCGGTCTGGGTCTTTATCTCAGCCGCAGACTCGCCGCGCTCATCGGCGCAACGCTCGCGGTAAACAGTGCGATAGGAAAAGGCAGCACGTTTACCCTGACGCTGCAGGCAGAATAAGTGCCGGCGCGCATCCTCGTTATCGATGACAATCGCACGAATCTCGACTTGATGCTCTATCTTCTGCAGGCGTTCGGGCACGAACCGTTCGGCATTAACGATCCGGCAACCGCGCTGCAGGTCGCGCGCGATCGCCAGTTCGATGCGATCCTTTCGGATGTTCTCATGCCCGGGATCGACGGTTTTTCGCTCGTGCAGTCTTTTAGGAGCGAGCCAGCCCTGCAAGGAAAGCCGCTGATAGCCGTTACGGCACTGGCCATGGCGGGCGACCAGCAACGCATTCTTTCGGCCGGTTTCGATGGCTATATTTCCAAACCGATCGATCCGGAGCGTTTTGTGTCGCAAGTCGATGCGTTCTTGCCGGAGGAGCTTCGTGGCAAGAATCCTCATCGTTGACGACGAGCCGGCAAACCGGCTGCTTGTACGAACGATTCTGGAACACACCGGTCACGAGATCGTGGAAGCTGCCGATGCCGCGGAAGGCCTCCGCGCTGCGCGCGAAAGCACGCCGGATCTCGCAATCGTGGATCTCTTCTTGCCCGGAACGAGCGGCGCCGAATTCATAACGATGCTTCGCCGCGACCCACAAACGAGCGCGCTGAAGATCGCGCTTTACACCGGCAGCGATGTCGCCGCGCCAATGCGCGATTTCATCTCCGTCAACAACATCACGCACGTCATCCCCAAACCCTGCGAACCGGCCGAACTGACGCGCCTAGTGGAAGCAGCTCTCTCATAAGTGCCATGGCGAGCCTCTCTAAAGGACGGCCCGCTGCCGCGGGCCTCCGATTAAATAGTGTCATGGTGAGCGGGCGCCAATAGTGTCATGGTGAGCGGGCGCCGTTAGGCGCCCTGGTCGAACCACGGCCGAGCCTGTCGAGGCCCGCGCGAAGTTAGGCGGCTCTTACAGCTTTGCGTTCCAAGCCGCGAACGATAAGCACGGGAATGAGCGACGTCCGGAGCACCGATTCGGCGACGCTTCCTAAGAAGAGGCGCTTTAAACCGGAACGTCCGTGGCTGCCCATGACGATCAAATCGCCCTGATTGCGCTTTGCGACGTCCATGATGAGGTCGGGCGGGTAACCTTCGGCGATCTCGCCGTTCGCCTCAACACCCGCGCTGCGCATGCGGCTAACCGCCGCACTCACCGCGACCTCAGCTTGCTCTTCGAGCGTTTTGAACCAGGCGCTTACCAGATCCGGCGTCGCAGACGCCAGTGCTGCCGCCTGCACTATATCGACCACCATGAAAACGGTGCAGTTAGCGCCCTGCTCTTTGGCAAGCGAAGCGGCCAGGTCGACCGCCTGCAGTGAAAAATCCGAACCGTCGATCGGAACGATGATATGTTTGAACATGCAACCAGCGTAGCGCGGCGCGGAGAAGGTCCTGCGAACCAATTCGGAATGACCCAAGAATGAAGTGGCCGCGGCAATAGTCGTAGGCGCCGTTGCGATCAGCGAACCGCGCCTCATTCAGCCCCTGTGGGAACGCTTGCGCGTCATGGCTCCATCTAATCCGTAGTAAAGCCCGGCCGACGTCGCGATAACGATGAGCGCGAGAATAATATCGGGCACGTCGTTGCTTGCCGGCGCCCACAGCGGCAGACCCTTCGCGCACAGGTAATTGCAGTTGAGGAAGATCGCAATGATGGCCGCTACGCGCGTACCTAGCCCGAGCAGCAGCCCAATACCCGCCAGCGTCTCGCCTACAATAATAAGGGGGCCGAACACGTCGGCGTGCGGCAGCACGAGCCCAGTAACGATCGGCTTGTACCATGCGTAGGCATTCGGGAGCGCGACAGCATTCAAAAACCCGCGCAGCGCGGTCGCGAATCCAACCGGAATCGTCATTTTCGAATAGGCGGCAAATAGGAATATCACGCCGAGATAAACGCGGGGCACCACCATGAATCTCATGCCAGCACCGTATCACATCAAAGGCGCCGTCGCAATTCGCGAACGGCGCCTCGTTCAGCCGATGTGCGGAAAGGGTTACCGCATAATAGCGGAAAGCTGATCGACGATCGCCGTCCAACCTTCCGTGTGGCGCTCACGCGACTCCATGCTCGCGAGTTGCTCGTGCGTCAACACGAGCTCGGTTCCGCCGGCAACTTCGTTGAACTCCAGCGTCAGCAGCGTATCGAATTCGTCTGCTTTGTTGTCTTCTTCCCAGCGCCAGGTCATCGAAAGGCGTTCGGGCGCGCGCACGTCGCGGTACACGCCGCCGACGTTCATGTCGCCGTCCGGCGTGAGCATCGTAAGGCTGTACCTTCCGCCCGGCCGCACGTCCATTTTAATGTCCCGCGTTTTCACATCGCCCGGGCCCAAGAACTTCGCGGCTATTTCCGGCGTCGTCCATGCGTCGAAGACGCGCTGGCGCGGCACGCTATATGTGCGCCGCAAAACGAGCGCGGGTACCGTCACTGTTTCACTCATTTCTTCTTCTTTCGTTTGGGAGATTCGTCAAGAATGCCGGCCAGCCGATCGAGTGCGGCGTTCCAGAATCGGTGTTGTTTTTCGATCCAGTTTGAGGCGGCGCGCATGGCGTCCGGCGAGAGCGTGCAGCGGTGTGTCCGCCCCACGATGTGCCGCTTTATGAGGCCGGATTCCTCGAGCGCGCGCACGTGCTTGGAAACCGCCGGCTGCGATATGGAAAATCCCGCCCCCACCTCCCCGACGGTCAGCGGGCCGCGCGATAGACGTTCGATCATGCGCCTTCGGACTGGATCGGCCAGCGCCGAAAACACCGTGTCGAGTTCTGCCGAATACTTAACCATGTAGTTATATAACTATACGGTTATATATCTCTCTTGTCAACCCTCCGAGGGTGTTGAGTGTGATAAGGATGGCCCGCTACGCGGGCCTCCGTTCGAAGTGGTGTGTCAATTTGTCATGGTGAGCCTGTCGAACCACGCCCGAGCAGCGTGCGCAGCACGCGTAGTCGAGGGCCGCGAGGTAAGGGCGCAGCGCCGGGAAGAACCACGACCCTATGCGCGCCGAGTACCTCTCCGCCTACGCCGCCATCGGGACGTTCCTCGTGATTGCGATAACCGCGATCGCGGCCGTCATTCAGCTGCGGCATATTCGCGGGGCGAACCAGCTCACCGGATTACTCCACCTCACAGAAGCGTGGCGCGGCGATGCGATTCAGCAAGCGAATAGATTTATCCACGAAGAGCTCCCCGCGCGCTTGCGCGATCCGGGCTACCTCGCTGAACTCATGGCACCCGATCCCAACCGGCGGACGCACCCGGAATTGCTGGTCGCCGACCTGCTCGAACAGACCGGATCATACATAAAATACGGCATGATCGATGGGCAACAGTTCCTCGATATAGTCGCGGGGTACGTCACGCACATGTGGGAGTGCCTCAAAGATGTTGTCGCGCTACGGCGCGTCGCGTCGAATAGCGCGTCCGTGTATGAGAATTTTGAGTACCTCGCAGTCCTCGCTCAAGATTTTTACGCCAATCACAAAGGCGGCAATTTTCCGCGCGGCGTGCGCCGCCTCATGAGCGAAACCGAGTGGCGCGAGCTAGCCGCCCGCCTGTCACGCCCAGGCTAGCGCTGCGTTAGGTTTTGACACTATCGGTGGTAGAGCACGGCCAGAACCGTGGTAATCCAGGACGAACCGATCAGGCCGAACAGCCAGATGAACTTCTGATCGATTTGCGCGAACCGGCCATCTATTTGCGCGAACCGGCCATCCATTTGTGCGAACCGGCCATCCACCTGGGCGAAGCGGCTTTCAATTTTCAACTCTATTGAATTCAGCCGCTGGTCGATGCCGTTGAGCCTGTGGCTTATCTGTTCATACGCACCTTCAAGGTGCGCCATCCGAATCTCCAAAGGTTGCGCGCTCACTTTCGTTCCTTTCGAAAGTCTATCACGACCAGAGTCCGGTCTGACGCACGGCAGAAACAAAGCGCGGCCCCGGCCGTATTGAGAAAGAGCCCATGAGACTCGCAGCAGGCTTCCTCCTCGCATCCGCCCTCGGACTCGCTCCGAGCGTCGCGCACGCCCAGACGCTGACGACCGGCGTACCGGTCCTTGCGGCGACGCCCAGCATGCTCGGCGTCATCGACGATTCGTGGGCCAAGGCGATGAAGCTGCCGGTGCTTTTCGACTTTACCTACCAGCGGCCGGGCGAACCGACCGACGTCTACGTCGCGCAAGATCCGGGCGGACTCGACGTCGCGTTTACGGTAACGCAGCGCACGTCGGCCACTCTATCGCAGCAAACCAACGGTCCGGGCGTCGCGAGCGACGACAACGTTTCGGTCATCCTCTGGCCGCAAGGCACACAGGGTTTTCGCTACCGTTTTACCGCCAACGCGTTGGGCGCGCGCTACCAAACCTCCAGCGAGAACAGCGTCTATGCCCCCACCTGGGTAGCCGCTGGGCAGCGAACGCCCTCCGGCTACACCGTCACGATGCACATCCCGTGGAGTATTATTCGCAGCGGCGGTTCCAAGAGTTGGCGCGCGCAGTTCGAGCGCATTACCATCTCCGATAGCTCGACCCAAGTTTGGGAACACCAGCAAGGCCAGCGTAATTCCGATGATCCCGAGTACGCCGGCGAGCTCACCGGGCTCAACGTCACCGCGCAGGCAAAAGCTGCGCGTCCGAAACCGCGCGTGCAAGTCTACGGTCTGGGCGAAGTTGCACCGCCCGCTTTCGGCGGCACCACTTCACGTGTGGGCGTCGATCTCGCGATTCCGGTCACTACCACACCCGAGTACGCCGGCGAGCTCACCGGGCTCAACGTCACCGCGCAGGCAAAAGCTGCGCGTCCGAAACCGCGCGTGCAAGTCTACGGTCTGGGCGAAGTTGCACCGCCCGCTTTCGGCGGCACCACTTCACGTGTGGGCGTCGATCTCGCGATTCCGGTCACTACCACATCCTCGTTCTTAGGCGCGTTTCACCCCGATTATTCGAACGTCGAAACCGATCAGCAGAGCATCTCGCCCACGGCCTTCCACCGCTTTCTCAGTGAAGTGCGGCCGTTCTTTACGCAGGCGGCCCAGAATTTCAACAACACGTTTAGCTGCACGAATTGTCCGAGCACACTCTATACGCCGGCAATTCCGACATTCAGGCAAGGCTATGCGTATGAAGGCACCGCCGGAAAGTTCTCCTTCGGCGCGTTCGACGCGGTCGGCTTTTCCCGCACCGATAGCGCCGCCGTGCTCAACTACACCATCCGAGATCAAGGCCAGATCATCGGCGCTTCCCTGCAGCGCGTCAGCGTTAATCTGCCGGGCTTTCGCGACAATACCACGACGCTCTATACCGGCTACTTAAACCAGCACTCGCATTACTTCGGCTATTTAAATGTAGGCAGCGACAGCGGAACGTCGGTCACCGACAACGGGCTCGCGCAATACTGGGAGTATGGCGGCGGCTTCGTCGACAAAACCACAACCGCCGGCTTCACCTTCCAAAAGCTTGGGCCGCAATTTCTACCCGCCGACGGGTTTGTGAACCAGTCCGACGTCGCCGGCTATGGCCTCTTCTACAACAAGAAGTTTATTTTCTCAAAGACTGCGACGCTGCAAGACATTGCCGTTAGTACGTTCTTCAACCGGATGCACGACCACCATGGCAACACCTCGCAGACGGGCGCGTTCGAGCAAATCAATTTCGATCTAAAGAACCAGCTCTCGATCCACGTCTACGCCGGCTCGCAAGGCATTGAGATATTCAATGGGGAGTTTCTGCCGTTCAACGGAAACGGCGCCGCGCTGCTCTTCCGCAGTCAAACCTCCACGCCGACGGCCATCGTCTATTCTGCCGGGCCTTATTATCACGGCCGGCTTATCTCATGGACGTATAACACGACGATTCCGATCGCAAAGCGGCTGAACTTGGCTTTAGAAGACGACGAGAACTTTTACAGCTCCCGCACCGAGCCGGCCGCCAAACAATGGCTCGAGCGCGCAAGTTTGGATTGGCAGTTCAGCCGCGACGCGTCGTTCGATATCGGCGCACGCCGGATCATCGGCCGCAACCTGCCCGATGCGTTTGAGCCGCCGCAGTTTGCCCTCATAAGCGCCGGCAACATCAGCGCCGCCTTTCATTTCCTGGCGGCTCAAAATGAATTCTACGTCGTGTACGGCAGTCCGAACAGCTTGGCCACGACGCCAGCTCTCATATTCAAATGGATTCGCTACATAGGAGCGGAGAAGGGCACATAAAGGAGGGCCCGCAAAAGGATGGCGCAAAAAGGATGGCCCGCTACGCGGGCCTCCGTTTTAAGTGTCATGGTCGTTAAGTTGTCATCCTGAGCGGGCGCCGTAAGGCGCCCCAGTCGAAGGACGGCCGAGCGTAGTCGAGGCCCGCGAGAGGAAAACAAAATGTTACTACAGCTAGCACTAACTCTTACGCTAATGGCAGCTTCCCCGATGACGGCGGCCGCGACGCCAACAGCAATCGCGGATATCCTCACAAACCCGGCGTCGTTCGACGGCAAGCACCTTACCGTGAACGGGACTGTTACGCAGCTCTCCGAAAAAACATCGAAGCGCGGAAACGACTACACCGTTTTCGACCTGTGCGCGCCGGCCTCGTCGTGCATTCACGCCTACAGCCACGGCCATCCGAAGATCGCGAACGGCCAGACCCTCACGGTGAATGGCACATTCTTTGCCGTCAAAAAAGTCGGCACGCTCGAATTTAAGAACGAACTCGACGCCGACGACAACTCGCTATAAATGAAAAGCCCTATTGCTGCGGCCGCGCTTTTCGCCACAATATCCATCCTCTTCACCTGCGTGCACGCAACTGCCGCGCCGCAACCGTATGCGCCTTTCACTGCCGGTGCGCAAGCGAAGCACGGCCTATTCACGATCTGGCAAAAGGGCGACAAAACTTTCCTCGAGCTTGCACCCGGGCAGCTCGATAAAGATTACTTAGAAACGATCGTTCCCGGCAACGGTTTGGGCCAATTTCCGGTCTGGTGGGGCGACACCGATTATCTGCCGACCGAGCTCGTTCGTTTCGAACGCCGCGGCGATCAAGTCGTCATGCTCTGGCCCAATTGGTATGCGCAAGCGCCCGGCAGCCCTTCCAACGAGTTGGCCAACCTGTCGAATTTTCCCGACTCCGTCGCGGGCATCGGCGCGATTGCCGCCGAGGATCCCGCCAGCGGAAACATTGTCTTCGACGTTTCTTCGCTGCTCAACGACGAACTCGATCTGCGAAACATCATCGATGAGAATTTGCCGCCCGATCGCGCGTACCGCCTGGACCCGTCACTCTCCTACGTCGATAGAGTCAAAGCGTTTCCGGAAAACGACGTCATCACCGTCGCGCAAACGTGGTCCACCGAAGCGAAGCACGTGATCGATACGGCTCCCGACGCGCGCCGCCTGCGCATTTCGGTCGTCTACAACTTCGTGCAATTGCCCAACGACGATTACCGGCCACGCTTGGCCGACGATCGCGTCGGCATCTACGACGACATCTACCTCGATTTCTCCAACGACCGTCGCGACGAGCGGCTGATGCGCTACCTCGTGCGTTGGAATTTCGATCCCACCGATCCCAACCATCCCTCGGTTGCGCGCCACCCGATGGTGATCACGCTGAGCGATACGATTCCGCCCCAATACCGTCAGGCCATCACCGACGCGTGCCTGGAATGGAACAAGGCGTATGCGAAGATCGGAATTCTCAACGCGATAAAGGTTCAGCCGCAGCCGAACGATCCGAACTTCGACCCCGACGATTTCCGTTATAATGTGATTCGCTGGTTGAACGAAGCGAGCACCGGATTCGGCGCCGATTCGCAGACGCTCTTCAACCCGCGAACCGGCGAAGAAATTCGTACCGGTGTCATCGTCTCGGCGGTTGAGGGGTCGCGCCCCTATTCGCTTTGGAAATACACGGTCGATCCCGTGCGATTCGGGCGAACGACCGATCCCGTTCCCGCCAAATTCATTCACGATTCCGTCTTCTCGGCGCTCGTGCACGAAATGGGCCACAACCAGGGGCTGCAGCATAATTTCATCGGGCACGAAGCCTATACTGCGGCGCAGGTACAAAGCGAGCAATTCACGCGCCTGCACGGCATTACGTCGTCGGTCATGGAATACGCGCCAATGAATATCTGGCCGCGCGGGATCGCGCAAGGCGAGTACTTCCAAACGACGCTCGGACCGTACGATTACTATGCAATCAAGTACGGCTACGCAAATATTTCCGGCGCGAGGACGCCCGCTGACGAAGTTCCGACGCTGCGGCGTTGGGCGAGCGCGTGGAGCAATCCCTGGACGCGCTACGCCTCCGATGAAGATGCGGAGAGTTGGCAAAGCGGGCATTCGGCCGACCCGCGCGTCGACACGGGAATGTTGACGAACAACGAGCTGCGCTGGTGCCAAACGCAGATGAATCTAGATCGTGCTCGCGTATCTCAGATCTCGCATTTTTGGCCGCAACCCAGTCAGCCCTATCAACAAGAAGCCGACGCGCTTCGTCCTGTGATAAGCGGATATCTAAAATGTGCGCAGATGCCGGCCCATTACCTCGGCGGCCAATACCTCTCGCGCGCGCACGCCGGCGACCCCGGTTCCGCGCCGCCGGTCGTTCCCGTGGATCGCGTCAAAGAGCTTCAAGCCTTCGAGTTGCTCGATAAGTATCTGTTCGCCTCGAATATGCTGAACATTTCGCCCGCGATGTTGCAGCATCTCTCCTATTCGGAGTGGGCAGGCTACGGATATACCGGCTGGAACGGCTACGGCAATCTTCCACTGTGGGCTTACAATCCGCCGATCCGTCACGACTACACGTTCGTCGAACGCATGAACGCTGCACAATCGCAAACCATTGACTATCTCTTTAATCCGGTCGTTCTTTCGCGCATCGACGATAACCCGACGCTGGCGATCAAACCGACGATGTCGATCGCCGATCTTTTCGACTGGCTGCACGCCGCGATTTACAATGATTTGTCCATGCGCGACATTTCGCTCACCCGCCGCAATCTGCAGACGGCATTCGTAGATAAAGTAGGCGAACTCGCGAACAAGCCGCCCAAAGGGACGCCCGCCGATGCGGTTGCGCTCGCGCGTGTCGAATTGCATCGCATCGCGTCGGCTGCGGCAAAGGCGATGCGCGGCAGTCACGACGCCGTCACGAGCGCGCACCTCATGGATCTCGTCCACCGCGCCAACGCGGCCTCAAACCCACCGCCCCAATAGTGTGACGGCGGACAGATGTGTCATGGTGAGCAGCGTTCGCCCTAAAGGCGAACGCGTCGTCGAACCACGGCCGAGCGTAGTCGAGGCCCGCACGAAGAAAACAACATGTTAGTCCGACCGAAAGGAACCAAGAGATGAAAATTCACTTGATTCGGCGCGAGATGCAAATTCTGCGCGCCTATGCACTCGTGAGCACAGTGGCGGCGGGCGCATTTCTCCTCGGAGCCGTGCATGAAGCGAAGAGTGCTTCGTTCGATACGCTGACGGTTCATCGCATTAATGTCGTCGATCGGGCGGGAAAGCTGGCGATGATCCTAACGGACCACGACGACTTCCCGCCGCCGGTCATCAACGGCAAGCCCGGCAAGCGTCAGGGCGGCAACGACGAAAACGGAATCGTTTTCTACAATCAGCTCGGTAACGAGCAAGGGGCGCTGGTATGGGACGGCCGCGTCGCCAAAGACGGCACCTTCAGCTCCTCAACCACGCTCTCATACGACTCCGTGAAGACTGACCAGCTCCTGCAGGTTGACGACGGCACCGACAACGGCCAGCAAAGCGCCTACATGATCGGCTGGAACGAGCCCGACAGCTCGACCGCCGAATATGCCGCCTTCGACCGGGAATGGCACGCGGCGACGAGCGATGCGCAAAAACGTGCCGTACGCATGAAGTATCCGGACGAAGCGTTCTTCCAGCGGTTCTTCTTCGGCTACGACGAGAGCCAGTCGCGCGTCACGCTGCGCGACGCAAAAGGCAAGCCCCGCATCAATATGTTCGTCACCAACGATGGCCAGGCGAAGCTGCAGTTCCTCGACGCCGACGGCAGGGTTACGTATCAATTACCGCAGTAGGCACCTCAAAGCCGCTGCGATAACTCTTTCGCTTTCGCTTTCGCCAAATCTCGAATCTCGCGCACGCGTTCGATCGTCGCACCTTTTGGATCGGGCAAGCCCCAGTCTTCATCGATGCGCGGAACCCCTTGCACGTCGCAGCCCATGGTGATGATGCGATCGGCGCGCTCGACGATCTGCGGATCGAGCAACTTCGGCCGCGCATCCGAAATGTCGACGCCATCTTCTGCCATCGCCTGAACAACGATCGGCTCCGGCTTCTCCGCCGGGATCGTCCCCGCCGACGCCACCTCGACGGACTTCCCCGCGAACAAACGCAAATACGCTTCCGCCATTTGGCTCCGGCCCGTATTGTGACGGCACACGAAAAGCACGAGCGGCATTAGCGCGCCAACCAGCTGAAAAGCGCGGTCGCTGCGAGCGCACCCAGTAATTCCATCCCAACAAAACCCGCGATATCGCTCGGCGCAATCCCCGCAAACGTATCGGAGAGCGAACGCGCGATCGTCACTGCGGGATTGGCAAACGACGTCGACGCCGTAAACCAGTACGCGCCCATAATATACGCTGCAACTGCATACGGCGTGGCGGCCACCCGGGAGCGCGCGCAGCCGAAGATCACCGCGAGCAATCCGAACGTTGCCACAAACTCACTCAAAAGCACGGGAAACCCATGTCGCACATGGTGCGACGCGAAAAACACCGGCTGCGCGAACATCGTATTCGCAAGCGCGACGCCGGCGATCGCGCCGCCGACCTGCGCCACGACATACACCGGCACTTCGCGCCACGGCAAACTGCCGCGAAACCCCTCCGCCAAGCTGACAGCCGGGTTAAAATGCGCCCCCGAAATCCCCGCGAACGCAAGAATGATCGCAACCAGCACCCCGCCCGTCGCAAGCGTGTTCGCGAGCAATGCGATCGCCACGTTTCCACCCGCGAGCCGTTCGGCCATAATGCCGGAGCCGACCACGCCCGCCAGCAGCAGCGCGGTTCCGAGTGCCTCGGCAACCGCGCGTTTCGCCAGGGTCACTCGTCCCCTTCAAAAATAGCCCGCAGCGATTGCTGCAGGCGCCGTTTGGCATCGGGCGCCAAGCTGTAATACACCCACGTGCCGCGCCGCTCGCTCGTCACGAGTCCGCTTTCACGCAGGATCCGCAAATGGTGCGACACCGTCGGCTGATTGAGCGGCAGACAGTCCGTAAAATCGCAGACGCAGATCTCGCCGTCCGCCTGCGCCAGCGATGCCACTATCGCAAGCCGATTTTCGTCGGCCAGCGCCTGAAAGAGCGCCGCGTCCTCCGAGTAGTCGGCCTTTATGACGCGTTTCGGTGGGCAGCACCGCTGTATCGACATATTTCGATATTACAAAAACCGTCAACGTTTGTCAACGCTCGAGCCGAACGGATCATCCGTTCGGCGGCTGGCACCGCGCACCGGGGCAGCGTAGCATCAAAGGTGCATGACTCTGCTCTTAGCCGCCGCGCTGGTTATCGCTCAAAGCGCTACGCCCTCGCCCAAGCCTAGCCCCGCCGTAACCGTCAGCGCAGTGGTCAGCGGCTACACATTTGCGACCGGTCAATCTCCTTCGCACAGCGATGTGAGCAACGCGTTGATTACAGTTGCGCGCATCACCGGGCCCTTCCGATACTCCGTAACCGCCGGCGCGTACGCATTCCCCGTCGTCGGCACGCCGCTCGTTTCAACGTTTGCCACGGGCGCCAACGTGAACCTATACGGCTACCTCCCCGTCGCCTTCGTGCAGTGGGTTCCCAATTCGCAATTCACGCTGAGCGCCGGAAAGCTTGCGACGCTGCTCGGCCAAGAGAACGGATTTACCTACCAAAACTTCAATATCCAGCGCGGCTTGGCGTGGAACGCCGAACCCACGATCAGTCGCGGCATCCGCGCCACCTACACGCCCGGCAAGCTCACCGCCGATCTCGAGTACAACGACGGTTACTATTCCGCCAATCGGCGCGCTATCGAAGGCCTCGTTGGCTGGCAGAGCGACCCGGACACGAACGTCTCGTTCGCTTTCATCCTGCCCGACCGGAATACGCCCGCGAATGTAACTGCCTCGATCGCCAACAAAGCCGAATACGACTTGATGATCACCAAGCAATACGGCAAGCTCCAGATCCTGCCGTATTTGTTGTGGATCACCTCTCCGGCGAGCACAACCGCGGGCTTCACGAACAACGAAACCGCATTCGCGCAAGCATTCCTAGCGAACTACGCGTTTAACGGCGCTTGGTCCCTAGCCGCGCGATTCGAGGCGCTCCAGGACTACAGTTCGTCGGCCGACACGAGCGCGGACGCCGATCTCATCGGGTTCGGGCCGGGCAGCAGCGCGGTCACCTACACCGTGACGCCGCAATATAAAGCCGGCAAATTTACCGGCCGCGCCGAGTACTCGCTCGTTAATGCCACCGGTTTCACGCAAAATCGTTTCGGTGTCGAGCTGGGCGTGCAGCTGTGATGGGGCTCGAAGTTGCAATCGTCATCGGCTCAGTCGTGCTGTTCGCGCTGTTGTTCGCGTACGTGAAGGGCTGCGAGAGAATCTAACGTGCAGGTAGATGATATTCTGGGTTTGCTCTTGAGCATCGCGGGCCTTGCCTATTTACTGTACGCGATGCTGCGCCCGGAAAAGTTTTAGGAGCGCACGATGTCCACGATCGGTTGGCTCCAAGCGATTCTTCTCTTCCTCGTTGTGCTGGCGCTGACCAAGCCGCTCGGCTTGTTCATGGCAAAGGTCTTCGAAGGCGAGCGCACGTGGCTCTCGCCGGTTTTCGTACCGGTCGAACGCTTCATCTATCACTTAGGCGGCGTGCGCGAAGACGAGGAGATGCCGTGGTACGCGTACATGTTTGCGGTACTCGTCTTTTCGGCGGTCGGCTTCGCCTGGCTGTATCTGCTTTTGCGCACGCAAGCGTGGCTGCCGTTAAACCCGCAGCACTTCGCGAACATGTCGCCCGATTTGGCGTGGAACACCGCCGTCAGTTTCACGACCAACACGAACTGGCAGTTCTACTCCGGCGAGAGCACCGTGAGTTACCTCTCGCAGATGTCGGGGCTGGCGTGGCATAATTTCGTTTCGGCCGCGGCCGGCATCGCGCTGGCGATCGCGCTTATCCGCGGCATCGCGCGCACCACGATGAAGACGCTGGGAAACTTTTGGGTCGATTTAACGCGCGCGTGTCTCTATATCTTGCTGCCGATCTCGATTGTGGGCTGCCTCGTCCTCGTGG
>JAAXMC010000048.1 GCA_013036315.1 Vulcanimicrobiota bacterium | reverse complement strand
CGTGAGGATATCCACGATCGTGCCGCGCCCGTGCTTCAAAAGGACCGCCACGGCGCCGCCGCGCTCCGCGAGTAAAACCGAGTGCTTGCGGTCGCACGAGGTTTGCATGCTCATTGCGAACTCACCGCCTACCACCCGCCGCGCGCCGCGAAAACCACAAGCCGTCCACGCTTCTTTACTTTCAGCGGTACGCGTGCTCGGTAAACCAAGCGCATCACGCGTCGCCGGAAAAACGCTCCCCAGTACTATCAATCTGCCGCCCTTGCGCACCCATGCTTCCACGCTCGACGCGATCTTAGCAGACAAGAACGACGGATCGATCGCGTAATCGCCGGCAAAAACGAGCGTCCCCTTCGGCGGCAACTGCCCGACCGGCAGCTCGTAGCGCGACGCGTCGACGTTTTCGCGCTGCAAGAATTCATAGAGCGCCGCGTATCCGTTGGCGCCCGCGTCGTAGGTCGAAGGGAACGACGGGTGAGCGTGCGGCGCGCTCGCGCGCAGAAATGAAACGGCGGCGAACAGAAATAAGGCTATGCCCAGAATGACGGCGTCGATCCGCCGGCTACCCATCGCGGCGTTCCACCGGCAGCGAGGCGTACGCCTCCCGAGCCGCGAGCCATTGTTCACGCGCGACGGGCCGCTCGCCGTAAAACGCCGCCACAAAAGGAAGCGCAATTGCATCGAACGCGGAAACGGCGCCCGGCTGAGCTCCGGTAAGCGCGCGGCGCCATTGGTTTACCGTCCGGCTGCGATCCTCGGGGACGCGCTCCAAGCGCGCAAGCCGCAGCACCGCTGCCCAAAAAAGAAATGCGACGGCGCTACGGTAATCGCCGCGAGCCGCGGCCGCGCGTCCGAGCTCGAACAGCGCTTGCGGATCCGGCTCCTCCGCCAGGGGCCGCGCCGCTGCATCGGGACGGCGCGCATCGCGGATCGATCCCAGCACGAGACGCACCAGCATGAAAATAACAACGGCGATCAGCGCGAGCGCCAGCGCGTCGCCGATGATAACGCTCGCGCCCTTGCCTATGTGCACGTGAGCGAACAGCGCATCCGACAGCCACGACCAGAAGCCCCGCAGCCAATCCCAAAACATTCCCAACAACGTGCGGTGCGTGGACGGAACCGCCACCCGGAACCGCTTCTCCGACAGGATTGTGCGCGCGAGAGCGTGCGGGTCGAGCGGCGGCCGTCGTGCGATCATTCCAGCCGTTCGAGCGCCGACTGCATATCGAGGCCTTCGCGCCGCACGCGGACGTCGAAGTAATAGACCGCGAACAGCAATGCGGTAAACGTGTTACTGATCAATGAAAGCGGAGCCGTCACCAGCTCGTAGAGCGTCAAATTATGGACGATGCCTTCCGCGATCGCCGCCAGCAGCGCCAGTACGATGTACATACCCAGGGAAATCGCAAAGAGCGCGAGCACGACCAGCGCCGCGCGCCAAAGCTCGCGCCGGCCGAAGATGCGCGAGAATCCCAAACTGATGGCGGCGAACACGCCCGCACCTTCCACCGCTATCGCATTAAAAGCAAATCCCAGCGCGAACGCGCAGAGCGCCATCGACATGAGCCACACCAGCATCAACAAGATCAGAACGATGCTGAACACGACGATTCCGAAGGTCGAACCGCGCACCAGGAAGATGCCGACGCCAACCGTCCCACCAAATAAGAGCGATCCGGCAATCACAACGGCGCCGAGAATGATCAGCGCCATGAACTCCGCGCCGAGAATCGCCGGCCACCGGTGCACGGCGGCGGCATAACATTGCGGCCACGTCGGGCGTTGCGCGCGGTAGAGCGCCGCAACTCCGGCGGCAGTTGCGACGTTCGCAAACGGCATCAGCAGCAGCTCGAGCACGACGACGAGAAAAAGGATGTTGTACACTTGCAGCATGTTCGACAGTATCACCGGAGACGGCGCGGCAGTTCGCCCCGGATGCGTCGCCTGCTCGAGAATCTGCTGGTACGCCGTGTTCCCGAACGTTGCGAAGTACGAAGCAATCGTCAGCGGAAGTACGACGACGAGCATGATGAGCGTAAAGAGCCCAAAGTGCCTAACGTATAGCGTAACCGCGCGATCGAAGATTTCACCGATGCCCAATGGCCGCAGCGGCAAGGCGTCACCCGCAGTGCTCATGGCCCGCCCTTCTTGAGGGTTTGAACGGGGTCCTATGGTATGTAACGCGCATGCAGCTGCTGGGCCACGTCGCCGTCATCACTCGCTATCCGGTGAAGAGCTTAGCGGGCGAAGAACTGCAATCCGTAGAGATTGCCGAGCATGGTATCCCGGGCGATCGGGAAGCTGCTTTCTTCGTTACTGCGGGCCACGCTCGAACCGGCAAGACCTTCCGGGGTAAAGAACACAACCTGCTGCATCTGACAAGCGACACGCGCCGCGCAGAAGAGCTGGCCCGGGAAAAAAACGCCACGGTGGATCTCCGGCGCGGCACGCATTACTTCGACGCCGCGCCGATCTCGCTGGTTTTCGATCGCTGGGTCGACGAAGTTTCCGCGGGCTTAGGCCGCGAACTCGACTTCAGGCGCTGGCGTCCCAATTTTTTCGCGCGAGCCGCGCCCGATTTCCGGTTCAGTGAAGGCGACCTTACCGATCGGCTGATCGAGGCGGGCAGCGCAGTCTTGCGCGTGCGCACGCCAATCGAACGCTGCGTGACGATCACGTATGACGTACAGACCGGCGAGCCTGATCCCGAAGTCCTGCGCTACGTTGCGCAAGAGCGGCAGACGTTCTTCGGGATCTATTGCGACGTGGAGCTGGCGGGCGCCGTGCGCGCCGGCGATGCTTTGCGCTTGCGCGCCCGCTGAACGTCGCGAACGACCGATTCCAGCGCATCGATGTAATCGAGAAACCGCTCGCGCCCCGCACGCGTGATGCGCACGACCGTTTGCGGCCTGCCTTTGCCGGTAATGCGGCGCGTCTCGACGATGCCCATCTCCGCCAAAGCGTGCAGGTGGCGGTTCAGGTTTCCGTCGGTTAAGTCGCACGCGTCCTGCAGCTGCGTAAAAGATATGCCTTCGGGATGCGCGATCAGCGCGCTGCAGATCGCGAGCCTGCCTCGTTCGTGAAACACGCGGTCAAGCGCACTCAATGCGAACTGCGTCATGCCGCAACCCCTTCGCGCTCGCGGATGACCAAGACGCCGATCGCGACCTGCCCGCAGCCAAAACCGCCGGCAAGCACCCACGGCGCCAGCGCCAACGCGGGCGGCGCAAAGAGCAGCAGCGCTCCGGCAACCAAGAATCCCACGCACAGCGGCGCGACCGCGCGCGGCAGCATGGTTCGCGATGCGATCAATCCGACGCCGTAGCATCCAAACCAAACGCCGGGCAGAAGCCCGAATATCCCGGCGCGCAAGAGCGCAAACGAGAGCGCGGCGCCAAGCAGCAGCGCGGGCAAAATACCCAACCCCACGCTCGCCGTCTGCCAACGTTCGCGCGCGGTCGCGTCATTGACGTACCAGTGCGCGATGGCGCTGTAGTTCACCACGACCGAAGCGGCGCAGCATGCGAACCAAATCGCAAAGTATAACCGGCCGTCATGCACGGTGGTAACGGCGGGCACGAGCAACCATTGCACCACGCCGGCCGCGATTGCAAAGACGCCTGAGGCGAGCGCCGCCAAACCGGAGTATCCCTTGAAGCGCTGTACCTGGCCGAGACGTTCGCGTACCTCGGCGATGTCTGCCAGGGCCCTTTCCAGATCCGTCATCTATTACTTTGTATCACAAAGCCCAGCCGGACTCAACTGCATCGTCCAAACCTGCGCCTAGAGTGTGCGGCGGCCTTCGATGGCTTTCGCCAGCGTCACTTCGTCGGCGTAATCCAAGTCGCCGCCGATCGGCAAGCCGTACGCGAGCCGCGTTACAGATGCAGTGAGCGGAGTAAGCAGCCGCGAGAGATACACTGCCGTTGCCTCTCCCTCCGCATTCGGATTGGTCGCCAGGATGATCTCGCGCGGATTTTCTTTGCCCATGCGATCGACCAGCTCTTTGACGTGCAGTTGCGCCGGACCGATCCCGTCCATCGGCGAGATCAATCCACCCAGCACGTGGTAGCGCCCCTTGTATACGCCGGTCCGCTCGAGGGCAAAGATGTCTTTGGCTTCGGCCACGACGCAGATCATTGTACCGTCGCGCTGATCGTCGCTGCAGATCGGGCACGGGTCGTCTTCGGTTATCGAAAAGCACGTCGAACAGAGCTGCACGCGATCTTTCACCGACAGGATCGCTTCGGCTAATGACTGCGCTTCGTTGCGCGGGCGGTTCAGCAGATAAAAGACCAGGCGGGCGGCCGTCTTCGGCCCGATCGTCGGAAGTTTGCTGAATTCGTTGATGAGCGCTTGGACCGGTCCGGCAATGCTGCCAGAACTGGGCACTAAGAGAGGCCGGGAATGTGCAAGCCGCCGGTCACCTGACCCATCCGGGACTGCGTAGCATCGTCGGCTTTCTTGAGCGCGTCGTTGCACGCCACGACGATCAGATCTTCCAACGTCTCGGGATCCTCGGGGTCGATAGCTTCGCGCGCAATCGCAACCGCTTTGACGCGGTGGTCGCACGTCATCTCGACCTTCACGGCGTCCCCGCTCGCAGTGCCCGTCACGACCGTGTTTGCGAGCTCTTCTTGCGCTTTGGTCATCTCTTGCTGCATCTTGCGCATTTGCGCCATGATATTGGCTTGGTTCATTTAGGTAATCCGTTCGTTGATGTAAGAAAGAAGTTCGTCGGGATCGTCGGGCGGCGGCGGCGGACCTGCGTTCTTCGCGCACCCGGCCTCCACTTTAAAGCGCACCCGCAACGGCGTGCCCAGCACTTCCGCGATCGCGTCTTCGATCATTTTAGCGTTATCTTTGAGCGTGTCGGCAAGAATGGCGTTGGGCAGCTTAATGACGAGCGCGCTGCCTTCGATCGCGTCGGGAACGGCGCGGGATAGTTGCGTGCGCAGCGACTGACGCTCGCCTTCGACGCGCGTGCGTATCGATTGCCAAGCCGAACGAACTTTTTGGATCGTGACCGGCCCATTCGAGTTCAACTTTTCCGCGGGCGGCGGCTTGGGTTCGGGCGCCTTGGGTTCGGCGGGCTTGGGCTGAAGAACAGCGCGTTGCGGCGTGCCTTCTTCCAGCACGCTGACGCGCGCGGCAATCGCGTCCAAGGTCGGATCCTCGGCCGCTAACGCGAACCTCAGCAGCGCGGTCTCCAGCTCGAGACGCGGATTTCCGCTGGAGCGGACGGTCGAAAGCGCTTCCGCGAGCAGCCGCAGCGCGCGCACGATTTGCGCCTGGGTGAGTTCTTTGCTCCTGCGCACCGCCGCTTGCGCGTCGTCGGGCGCGAGATCGCGCGCCAAGAGCGCCGGATCGATCCGCGCCACCAGCAGGTTGCGAAACTCGGCGATCAGTCCACGGATAAGCACCTGCATGTCGGTGCCTGCATCGCTGGCCTCGTCGATCGTTTTTAAAGTGGCCGACGCATCGCGCGCGATCGCGTGGTCGACCAAAGCGCGCGCGTACGTGCGGCCGCTGGCGCCGAAGGCCAATTCGACCGTGGCGGCGGTGACCGCGCCGTCCGCAAACGCGGCTGCCTGTTCGAGCATCGTCAGCGCGTCGCGCAAGCCGCCGTCGGCGCGGTAAGCGATCGCGGACAGGGCCTCGTCGTCGATCGCAATTTTTTCGGCGGCGGCGATCTCACGCATACGCTCGATCATCACCGGGATCGCAATGCGCCTGAACGCATAGCGCTGACAGCGCGAAAGAATCGTAAGCGGAAGTTTCTCCGGCTCGGTCGTCGCGAGGATGAACACGGCGTGCGGCGGCGGCTCTTCAAGCGTCTTCAAGAAAGCGTTGGCGCCTTCTTTGGTGAGCATGTGCGCCTCGTCGATGATGTAGACTTTCATGCGCATCGCCGAAGGCGCGAATTTCACCGCATCCCGCAACGCGCGAATTTCGTCGATCCCGCGATTGCTCGCCGCATCGATTTCCAGCACGTCGAGCGCCGTGCCGGTCAGAATGGCGCGGCAATTTTCGCAGGTGTTGTCGGGCGTCGGGGTCGGCCCGTTTACGCAGTCGATGCAACGCGCCAAGATTTTCGCGGCCGAGGTTTTGCCCGAGCCGCGCGGCCCCGAGAAGAGGTAAGCGTGGGCCAGCTTCCCGCTCGCAATGGCGCTGCTCAGCGTCCGCACGACGGCTTCTTGGCCGACCAGTTCGGCGAAACTCTTCGGCCGCCAATCGCGATACAGGGACACCCCCGATAGTACTTTTTGGCGTTTCGGCGCGCCTGCCGCGGGGTATATTTGCCACGCCGGCGCCTCTTTGCAGTTTAATAAAGAGGCGGAATCGCATTTCCGGCAGGCACGCGACGGAGAGAGAATGATTGACCTGCGAGCCGCGCTTCGTGAGAAGTTCGGCTTCGAAGAATTCCAATCGGGCCAAGAAGAGGTCGTTAAACGGATTTTGTCCGGCGAAGACACGCTGGCTATCCTGGCGACCGGCGCCGGCAAGAGCTTAACCTACCAGCTGCCTGCGCTGCTTCTCTCTGGAACCACCGTCGTCGTGAGCCCGCTGATCGCGCTGATGAAAGATCAGCTCGACATGCTGCGCGAGCTCGGCGTAACCGAGGTCGTAGCGTTAAACTCCACGCTCTCCGAAGACCAAGAAGCCCGCGCGATCGAACGCGTGCGCAGCAAGAGTTTGAAGATCGTCTTCGTCACGCCCGAAAAGCTTGAAGATGAAACGTTCTTGCGGCTGCTGGAGGCGATTGAAGTGCCGCTGTTCGTCGTGGACGAGGCTCACTGCATCAGTCAATGGGGGCACGACTTCCGGCCGGCCTATCTTGCGCTGGGCGCGGTCATCGCGCGTCTGGGCCACCCGACCGTTCTCGCGCTTACCGCGACGGCGACGCCGGCCGTGCGCGAAGACATCCTGCACCAGCTCGGCATTCCGAACGTCAAACCGATCGTCCGGGGCTTCGATCGTCCGAACTTGATCTACGACGTGCGGCGCGCCGAAAAAGAGTCCGACAAACTCAAGATCGTGCGGCAGCTTTTCCTCAACAACGAGCTCGAAGGCACCGGCATCATCTACACGGCGACGATCAAGAACGCGCTGGAAGTTCAGCAATACTTGCAAGACGAGCTCGACGTACCCGCGGCAGTCTACCATTCCAAGTTACAGAAGCACGACCGCACGTCGGTGCACAACCTGTTTATGGAAGAGCACATTCGCGCGGTCGTCGCGACCAACGCCTTCGGCCTGGGAATCGACAAGCCGAATATCCGGTTCGTCGTGCATTACGACTTGCCGGGCTCGGTCGAAGCATATACGCAGGAGGCCGGACGTTCGGGCCGCGACGGTCTGGACTCGCGCTGCATTTTGATCTACCGCATGAGCGACACGCGCGTGCAAAATTATTTCTTGACCGGCAAATATCCCGACATCGAGGAGGTCCAAAAAGTCTTCGGAACCCTCGAAATCTTCGCCGGTCAAGCCGGCGGCGTCTCGATGACGGATCTGCGCAAGATTTTGCAACTTCCGCTGACCAAGCTGAAAGTTATTCTCGCGCTGCTGAAAAAGGGCGGTTTCATCGAAACGCCGAGCCGCTCGAAGTACGCCCTGACCGAAGCGGCGCGCAACAAGCGCGAGATGCTCTTGAACCTCGCTAACTACGAAACCAAGAAATCGTACGACCAAAGCAAGTTGGCGATGATGCTGCAATACGCCGAAACCACGTCGTGCCGCCGCCGTTTCATTCTGAATTATTTTGGTGAAGGTTTCGACCGGACCAACTGCGGCGCGTGCGACAACTGCCGGCGCGTGCGTCCCATGCACAACGGCAAGGCCGCGACCGAATCCGGCTACCGCATCGCGGATGTCGTCCAACATCCCAAGTTCGGACAGGGCACGGTCGAGCGCGCCGAAAAAGACTTGGTTACCGTGCTCTTCCCAAGTGTAGGCTACAAAACGCTGCTCGCCTCTGCGGTGAGCCGCGCAGAAGCCAAAATCGCCTAAGCGAAAGGTGAGACGAGCTTCGCTCGCCGCTATAGTCGCGGCCGTTGCCGCTTTTGCGTGCCTGGGCGGACCCAACGCAACGCCCGCGCGGGGTCAGGTCCCTTCACCTTTACCGAGCGCCTCGGCCGCGCCGGCGGCGTCTCCGACGGCAGCCCCGACGCAGCCGCCCATCGTTTTGACGCCATCCTCCGCACAAGTTCCGGTCGGCAGCCAAACCACCGTGCGCGTGATGTCCGCACTCGGCCTGCTCACGCTGGCAATCTCGAATCCGGCGGTCGCCGATGCGTCCGTCGATCAAACGACCCAGATCGTCACCCTGTCGGGCAAATCTCCGGGCAGTGCGGTTGTTACCGTAACCGACCAGCGGAGGATCACCGCGCAGATCCAAGTGCGCGTCGCTTACAACGCCGGCAGCATCGCCGATGCGGCCTCCATCCGCATTACCGGAAATCCCGCCAGCGCCGATTTCGTGAAGCAGGAAGCGACCGCCGCCGCGAGCGCTCTGCTGCAAGTGCGTCCCGGCGCACAGGCGATCGTCACGACCGACCTGGTGCGTTTCACGCAGCCGCTCGAACAGGACGACATTGCGATCGTCGACGTTCCCGTGCTGCTGCAAGGCGAACAGTATTTCACCGTTTCGGGAACGACGCACGTGCGCGTCGACAACGTGGCCGCGCCGGCGATTCTGCCGGACTCGCTGATGGTCAGCGACTATCCCGAGCGTTTGACGGTCAACGGCATTCTTTTCGCCGCCGATCTCGAACGCGCGCTGCCCTCGCGCTTTCTGTACTTTCATTTCAATCCGCCGGGCGAACCCGCTAGGCGCATCGTGCTGCGCGCCGAGAATCGATCCGGGCAACCGGCCCTGCTGCAATTCATTTCCGGCCAGGCCGGCCCGGCGCCCAACGAGATGGAGGCCGGCCACGCGGCCACCAAACGTTTCCTCGAGCGCCAGGTGCAAAACGAAGGACGGATCATTTCGATCGCGGGGAACGGTACGCTGGAAGTCGCGCAGCAAGATCTTCCGCCCAACGCGGTCGTCTGCGGGCTTCTGCAGCTGCGCGTTCTCAACGGCAGCACCGTGCACCTCACGCTGTTCGCGCAGAATGCGACGAGCTCTCCCGACGAGCCGCTCACCGGCACGGATTTGCTGCAAGGCGCCGCGCGCCACGCGCGCGGGCTCTACAAAATTCCGGAATTCCACTACTCGCGTACGTGGAGCGTCGACAGCGACTATCTGGAGTTGCCGATCGGCGACATCCCGCTGCCGAATGTCATGCAGGGCGAAGCCCTCTCCGGCGACTACGGCGTGAAGCAAAGCTTTGTCGTGAAAGTGCAAAATCCAACGAATCATCCGCAAGCCATTGCGATCTACGAGAATCCGCGCGGCGGCCGCGCCACCGGCACGTACGTCATCGACGGCGTGCTGATCCAGTCGCACGGCGTGCCGGCTTTCTCGCGCTACAAAATACGGCAGTACGTCGTCCCGGCGCGCGGCTTCGTCCGCGTAACGATCGTCACGATTCCGGAAAGCGGATCGAGCTATCCGCTCAGGCTCATCTTTGCGCCGGACGATGGCAGCGTTGCACCCGGCGCACCGGGCTCGCCTGTTTACTAGGAAGTTTAAACTCTAAAGGCACAGGGGCTCGGCTGGCGGCGAATGTGCGACATTTGCGAGCTCGACAGGATGTCGACTTCAAACCCTTCGACAAGCTCAGGGTTTCTCGAAAATAGACCGAGGCGCGGAGCGCCGAGTCCTGAGCAACGTCGAAGGGGGCAAAAAAACATGGAGGTTTTTTTGCCAGCGGTTCGCAGACGGCTGAGCCCTGTGCCTTTAGATCGATAAAGCCTGCTGGTAAACGTCTTCCATCTGCGCGGCTGCGCGGGACCACGAGAAACGCTCGATCGAGCGCGCGCGCACGCCGTCGGCGTGCAGCTGGGCGGCGCGCGGAGCGCTGACGATCGCTCCGATTGCGGCGGCCCACGCGGACGGATCGTCCGCGGCTATGACGGGCGCGTCGCCGCCCGCGATTTCGGGAAGCGAGGACTGATCGGAAACCAGGACCGGAACGCCCGCGCACAGCGCCTGCGCCGCTGCATATCCGAAGCCTTCATAGCGTGAGGGCACGGCGACGAGCGCGCACTTGGCGTACTGGTCGATCAATGCAGCACGGCCGATGTAGCCGCGGAATTCGACCCGGTCGCGCACGTTCAATGAGTCCGCCAGCCGCAAACATTCGTCGCGGTAGGGCGTGAACGGGCCGACCGAGACTACCCGAACGCGGGGGCCGATCAAAGGGAGCGCCCGGATCAGGACTTCCAGATTCTTGCGGCGTTCGACGGTGCCCGGCACCAGGATGACGTCGTTGCTAAACTGCCGCTCGAGCTTGCAATAGTCGGACGCGACGCCGTTGTAGATCACGTGAACGGTTTCGGGCGGAGCATTCAAGACGTCCAGTAACTCGCGACGCGAAAATTCTGAGTCGACCGCGATCGCTTTTGCCTGCGCATAGCGCTGCAGCGCGAACGCGCCGAAATAATACCGCGCGTAGACGGGCGCGTGGCGTTGAACCTTCAGCCACGCGACGTCGTGCACCGTAACGACCGTGGGAAGCTGCGACGCAAACGGCATTGTACCGGAAGCGCAGTGAAGCAATTGCGCGCCGGATGCGCGCGCACGGTTTGGAAGCAAAATTTGGTCCCATAGCACGCGGCGGTCGAAGCGCCACGGATCGAGCCGCGGCTCGCGCAGCTCGACGACGCCGACCCCCCGCGCGCGTAGCGCTTCCGCCAGGCCGGTGACGTACTCGCCGATTCCCGTGGCCGTTCCGAGCGTGAGCTGCGCATCGAGCGCAACGATCATTTCAACAGCGTTTCGAGCGTATGCAGAAAATGCGAATGCGGATCGTAGGCGCGGCTAGAGTTTTCGTACTGGCGTGCCGCAGCAATATTTCCAAGGCGGAACTCTGCGACGCCCAAACCGGCGTACGCATCCGCGCTGGCGGGATTCTGGTCGAGCACGCGCTTGAAATAGTCGAACGCGCGCTTGAAATGGCTGCGGTCGCCGGTCGCGTCGGCCAGGTTCAGCTCCTGGCTGCCTGCCGTTATCAAATACTTCTCTGCGAACGGCGCCAGCTTCACCGCATCGGTGTAGTCGCGCATCGCTTCTTCGAACCACGCGCGCCGGTTGCCGGCGTCGACGTACCCGCGCGCAGTGGCCAGACGCCCGAGCTCCCAATACGCGTCCGCCAGCGCGTCCGGATGCGTTGCCGTGCGCGCCAGCCGATCTTTCAAGCGCAGCTCCAATTGGTATGCGCTTACGGGATCGTGCGTTGCCAAGCGATTGACTTCGCCGCGGATCGCAAATACGTCGTTCGCGGTCACGAAATAGCGGTAGGCTTCCGCCTTGTCGCCGCGCGCTTGCGCGATTTGGCCCAGCAGTTCGGCTCGCGCCGGCGACTCCGGCAGACGCTGCGCATACGATAGCGCGCGCGGCAGATCGTGCCGGTCGAATGCCGCTTTCGCCAGCATCGCATCGACGTAGGGCGCCGGCGCAATGCGTTCGATCACACTGTAAATTGCGGCGCCCCATTGCACCGGAATATTGGCCGGAAGCGACGCAGCGGCCGCGGCGCGCGAAAAAACTGCACCGGAGGCCACTTGCAGAGTTGCTAATCCGAAGCCCAGAGCCGCGAGGACGACGATGAGGATGATGTAGACGACCGAACGGCGCGTGGCCTCGGTCAGAATTTCACCGTGAAGTTGAGGTCTGCGCGCGTCTGTCTGAGATTATAGTCGGGCGTTAATGAATCTTGGTAGCGGTACTGGCGGGCCGAAAGCGTGATCGCGCTCGAGCTGTACGGCAGCTGATAGGTCACGTTGCCGAGATACGTGTCCTTACGCGCGTCGAGACCCGGAAAAAGCAACGCGCCATAGTCGCCTTGATAGTGCTGTTGCTCGTATTGCAAGCCGACCGTTACGCGCGGCGTCACGGGAACCGCAAGCTTCGCGCCGACGCTTTGTTTGACGACGCTGACCAGGCCCGGGTAATACAACATCGGAGCTTGCGGATCGAAGCTGCCGGCACGCTGGTTGCCTAAGCCTTGATCGGGATCGGCGGGCACGTACGGGAACGCTGCGTCCTGCTGGAAGCCGATGCGCTCGACGCCGCCGGAGAGCTGCAGAGCGAGATTGTCGTTACCCGCGCGCAGCGTAAAGTTGGTGGCGGCCGCCAAACTCTGCGCGCGCGAATCGCTCATGTACGGACAAGGCGCGGCTTGATCCGTCGTGCCGCAGACTTGCAAAATGTGAAACGCGTCGGGGTGCAGCGATTGCATGCCCGCGCCCAGGAGTTGCCCGGTGAAATGCACGGCGCCGATGCGAACGGGAACGGTGAGATCCGCGCCGACAGCTTGCAGCGAAGGCAAATATGGCTGGTACACGCCGAAGCGCACCGACGGGCTTTGCGCAAAGCTCTGCGCGACCGCGGGGAGGCTCATCGCATCCGGCTGCTCGATTGGCGGCGCGATAAGCGGCGCGTCGTCGGCGTACATCGGAGCTGCGGTAGCAAAAGCTTGCGCCGAGATGCCTTGAGCTGATTGCGAGCGATCACCCGGGAGCGTCAGGTTGACGCGGCTGGCCACGGTGGGTGCCTGAGCTGCGGCAGGGGGCAGCGCCAGCGAATCGGTCACCGCAACGTTAAAGAGCGCGGCGGCGAAGGTCGTCGCGTGCAGTTTCGCCGGGACCAGTGAGAAAACGCTTTCCGCGTTGCGGTCGAACATGCGGGACGCATCGAGGTTGGCGCCGGAGGTGAACGTGGCAAGCGCCGGCACGCTGAAGCACAGCGCTATTGCGAGCGCTGCCAGAGAGGCCGAGCGAGCCAACCGAGTCATTACCTTCTCCATACCCGCAAACCGGGGGTACCCTTTACTATCGGCATAAGGCGGGGGACGATTCATCTACGGCAGGGGCGCCCCAAAACCCCGTTCGGCGTACCGGCGGGCTATCAGCAGCGCCGCATAATCGTCGATGGGCCGCGGCGGCAGCTGGAGTCCCAGCGGGATGAGCCTGCGCCACCCACGCGGCGGATGATCTGCGAAATACAGGGCCCGGGCGCGGTAGCTGGTGTCCGTTTCATCTATTACGTGCACAGGTGCCCCAAGGTTCGCGAGCAGCCCCCGCACCGTGTCCGCATTGGTCCCACCCCCCAAGGCGACGGCTCGCAAGGGATGGGCCGTGACCAGCGGTTCCAGCCGGGCGAACAAACCGTCCAAGGACTCGATTCCCATCGCCAGCGCCGGCGACTTCGCATCGGTTATGAGGGCAAAGCCGACCTTGCGCGTTCCCGGATCGATGCCGAGAACGGCGGAGCTCACGGAACCTTTTGGAGTACGACGACGACCGGCAGCCGCAGCGTATGCGGATAGATGTCCGTCGCGGCAAATGCCGACAAGACATAATTCCCCGTGCCGTTTGCGAGCATTGTCTGCATTTGCGCGGTCGACGGCGGCAAGGACTGCACGAGCTTCACGTTGCTGACGAAATACGGAGGGAAGCCGTCGCTGGTAGCCTTCAGCGGAACGAAGTTCGCCAGCAATTCGTAAAGCGCCAGCTGCGCATTCACGTTCTTCCCGCTCGGCACACTTTCATAAGCGATCAGGTCGCCGCGTTTGTACATCAGGCGATCCGGGATCGGCGGCGTGATTCCAAAATGCACTTCGTCGCCCACCGCTCCCGGGCGGCCCGCGGCGTAGAGATTCTGATCCGCTGCCGCCAGCACGAGCACGTCACCTTCAGCTAGCGCAGCGCGCATCTCCGGAGTGTCCGCGTAGTTGTCGAGCACCTGCTGCACGTCCGCGGGAGGTTTGAACGGACGCAACCCCAGCGGCGGATAGACTTGGTTCACGTACGCGACGGTTTGGTCGTAGAGCTGCTTGACGAGACGGCGCCTCGTTTGCGGCGTAGCATCTTGCGGAATCAGTACCGGACTGAAGCCCATCGGCGTGCCGACGCCAACGACGAGCCGTCCGTTGTTGACTTTGCTCTCCGCTTCGGTTGCGCGGGCTTGCGCTTTGGCGATCTCGGCATTGATTTGGTTCAAGCGGAAGAACGCCGTTTTGACTTGGTTCGACGCAAAGATGGCCGCCAGCGTGACGACCAGCGCGATGATCATGCCGGTCGCGACGGCGATGATCGTCGAGGTGTAGCGCGGCCGGATGTTCAGCAGCGTTAAGCGTTTTCTGCCGACTTGATGACCGATCCGATCGCCGGCGTACGCGATGATGCCGGCAAGCGCCACGATGAATATGATGGTTCCCGCGCCGCGGACCAAGTCGACGAAACTCATCAGACGAGCGCCGCCCGGCGCAGCCGCAGAGCTCCGATCAACGTAAAGATGAGATTCGGCATCCAAGCCGCCAGCGCGGCAATAAACGGCAAGGCTTCACCCACGCCCGAAAACACAGTCTGCACCACGTAGTAGATGAACGCGATGAGGACTGCCAAGCCGAAGCCCAGCGTCGTGCTGCCGCCGCCGCGCACCGAGCGAATTCCAAACGGCACGGCGATCAGCGTGAACACGAAACATGCGAAAGGCTGCGAGAGTTTTTCTTGATAAGCCATCCAGTATTTGCGCAGTTCGGAGGGAGTAAGCTGCCCGGTCCTGATTATTTCGGCAATTTCGGCGCGGCTCATGTTGAGCGGGTTGTTGCCGGCGGCGCGTTTGGCGATTTCGGCCGGGCTCTGGCCGAGCTCAACCTGCAAAGCCGGAGTCTGGGAACCGAGGATCGTTTCGCCGTTTGGACCGCTGAAACGGTAAATGCGCGCGTTGTCCAGTGTCCATTTGTCGGCCGCGAAATCGGCGCGGTCGGCGAAGATGATTTGCGTGGGATTGCCCGCGCGATCGTACTGCACCAGCGTCACCTGCATGAGCGCGTGCGTATGCGAATCGTACGCGTTGAAAAACGTGATTTGATGGCCGCCGCCGGGCAGCGGCGCGTTGACGGTCGTATCGCTGGCGAAGGCGCTGGTGTGATTGATGACCGTGTTCTCGATGATCGTAAATTGGGTTTGCGCGTACGGGACGATCGCTTCTTGCAGGATCAGCGTCACGATCGACATGACGAAGCCCGCGACCAGCAACGGCGCGATGACGCGCACGAAGGTGATTCCCGCGGCGCCCATCGCGGTGATCTCGCTTTCACCCGAGAGACGCTGAATGGCGAGCAGGGTCCCGAGCAGCAACGCCAGCGGAATCGTCAGCACAACCATGGACGGCAGCTGCCAGATAAACGCCTCGATTGCGGCCCACAACGGCGCATGCGCGTCGGAGACGGCCCGCCCGATCGCGATAATCTGCGTCGCGGCAAAGACCAGCGTGAATGCCGAGAGTCCGAAAAGGAACGGCCCGAGCAGTTCGCTGAGCATGTAGCGGTCGAGGATCGTAATTCTGAACGGATTCGGCCGGACGGCTTGGTTCAAAGACGGAACCCTTCGCCCAAATAAAACTTGCGGGCGACGGGGCTGTCGAGCACCTCTTGCGCCGAACCCGATACTTCGATGCGTCCCTCATTTAAGATGTACGCGCGATCGACGATCGCCAGCGTTTCACGCACCTGATGGTCGGTAATAAGGATTCCCAAACCGCGATCGCGCAGCTGGCGGATCATCGCTTGGATATCGGCCACCGCGATCGGGTCGATGCCGGTAAACGGCTCGTCCAAGAGCAAAAACGCAGGTTCCGTCGCCAGCGCACGCGCGATCTCGACCCGCCGGCGTTCGCCGCCCGAGAGGCTGTCGCCGCGCGCATCGACCAGGTGCAGCAGTCCAAACTCCTCGAGCAGCGGACCCAAACGCGCTTCCTGATCTTCGCGCGAAACGCCGTGCATCTCCCAAATCAAGCGAATGTTGTCGCCCACGGAAAGCTTGCGGAAGATCGAGTTTTCCTGCGCCAAATATCCAATGCCGCGTCGCGAGCGCTGGTACATAGGCGCGTTTGTAAGATCTAATTCACCCGCCACCGTATCGAGCAGAACCGATCCCGCGTCCGCTTTGACCAAGCCGACCACCATGTAGAACGTCGTAGTCTTGCCCGCGCCGTTCGGCCCGAGCAAACCGACGATCTCACTGGTGCGCACTTCGGCGCTGACGCCGTCGACAACGGTCCGCTCGCCGTAGCGTTTCATCAGTCCCCGCATCTTGATTTCGCGCGCGGGAAGCTGTGTGGCGACCGTCATTTCATCACCATGCGCGTTAAATTGATATCCGACGTGAACGTATTGCCCGTCAGGACTTCTCGCGATCCGTTTTGCTGCGCCGTCATGCGCACGGTGCCGTCTCCGTTCAATAAACCCGTCGCGCGATCGAACGTTAATCGATCGCATGTCAGCGTCGCACCGCTGCTCGTATGCGCGCGAACTCCACCTGAGAGCACAACTTTCCTGGTGCGTTCGTCAACGGCGGCTTGCGGCGCCTGCGCAGTCAGCGATGTGCCGTCCTTATCGTAGAACGTTACCGTCGCCTCTTGAAACGTCGCCTGCGCGACGTTGTGCGCCGAATGGCTGACGAACGATCGCGCCAGCAGTTCGTAGAGTTTGCGATTGCCCGTTTGCTCGACGGTGCGCACCGGCGAACGAGCAGTTCCATGGCCCGTGATCTTCAACGGCGGCACGACCGGCGGGGTGGCAGACGGCGCGGCCTCCAGGGGTTTCTGCGGCTGCGGATTGCATGCGCCCAAGAGCGCCCCCGCGAGTGCAAGTGTGCATATGAATCTCATGGCGATGGCGGCTGCTCTCCAAGTCCGTCGGTGGCAGTGACCAGTGCGAGCGCCATTGACGGCAACCACAGTCCGAAGAGAACGACGCTCACCGTGTCGATCAGCCCTTGCACCCACGTGCCCACGAGTCCCGCCGCCACTGCGAGCGCGATCGTCGCGTTCGCGGGCGAAGCGCCGCGCAATCGCTTCAGCAGCTCGACGGCGAAACGCCACCATGCGCACAGCACGGCAAGCAGCCCGATCAATCCCATTTCCGCAAAGATCGTCAGCAAGAAACTGTGCGCGTGGAAAGCAGCTGCGTCGCCGTCGGGCAAACGTACGAGCGGATAGATCCGGGCGAAATTAAACGGACCGACGCCGGTCAGGGGAAAGCGCCGGACTATCTCTATGCCGGCCTGCCAAATCGAAAGGCGCGTGTAGTTTTCGGACGGATTGTGGCGCGCGTTGAAAAAGATCAGCACGGCCGCCAATCCACCCAGCAAAATGAAGGGCGCGTACCGCCGCCGCACGTTGCCGCCGAAGAAAAGATAAAAAGCAATCGCCGCTGCCAAGCCCATCCAGCCGGCGCGCGAAAGCGTCAAGGCGAACGCCAGCGAGCCGATCGCCAGCGCAGACCACGCGAGGGCGCGCATGCGAGCGTCCGAAGACACGCGCGCAACCGCAAACGCGATCGGCAGGAAGATGATCAGATAACCGGCCAGCTCGCCCGGTAAAATGAACGTTCCGATCGCTCTTCCGTGACCGATCGCGTACTGCGATGCAGGCAGGCGCGTGACGATCATGACGATCGCTGCGAGGGATGCCAGCGCTCCTGAAATCAGGTAACTCGTAAAGATTGCGCGGCTCACCCCCGGCGCGCGGTAATAGCGCAAAATCGCGAGATGCCATACCAGTGCAAGCCCGAAGATCGCGATAAACAGCAATCCATTGCGCGGATCGAATCCGAGCGCGGCCGAGAGTAAGGCCGCTCCCAGCCAGCCGAGCAGCGGCCACATCGTCGGCGGCGTTTCGCGCGGTGGAATCAGCAGCGTCGCGATCGCGTAGAGCGCAACGATGGTCATCAATGCCAGCAACGCTATTGCAAACCACCGCGGCACGAGCGACACCCCCGGGATCGTTACAGCCGTCAAGGTGATGAACGGCGGGAAAAACGGAATGACGAAATTCGTCACTGCAAAAGCTGCCGGCAAGCCGCGTGTCAGGCGCATAAGCCAACGATCGATTCGGCAATGCGCGCAGCAGCACCGGGGGCGCCCAGACGTTCGCGCCCCGTGCGAGCCATCGTCGCGCGTTCTTCCGCGTTGTCGAGCAGCGCAACGATCTGCCGAGCTCCCGATTCCGCGTCGCGCGGAAGCACGCGCAGCGCACCGCCGAGCAGTGCGGCTTGACGGCTGCGATACCATCCTCCGCCTTCGAATGCCACGACCGGCACGCCGGCGGCAGCCGCGGCTTCATTCGCGGTACCAGCGAGGCCGAGCACGAGCGCCGCGCGGTCGATAGCCGCTCCGATTTCTCCGCTCCAAGCGCGCACGATCTCCGTTTCGCCGGCGCACACCGAGAACGGCTCGAGCGGATCTTCCCCCGGCATGACGCGCGCGTCGGTGCGGCGCAGCTCGGCGGCAAAGCGCTCCGGGTCGAGGCCCGGCGCCACCGACAGCACCGCGCGGACGCGCGGCCGGAGAGCGTGCACGCGCAGGGCGACGTCCAATAGGAAACGCGCATTCGCATACGCGCTTTCACGGCTGCCCGGGAAAAGTGCGATGAGCGGATCGCCTTTCAAGCCGGGACGTTCCGGTTTTTCCGCTACGCCGAGATCGGCCATGACGTTGGCAGCCTTTGCCCGTATTCCGTGAGCTTCCAGTCGCCGCACGGTTGCGTCGTCGCGCACGAATACCGCATGCGCGCGCCGCATGAGCCGCTCTTCAAAACTGCCGTAGGGCGCGACGTACACACTTTTGGCCGTTCCAACAAAAATCACCGGAATGCGCGCGCGCAACGCCATGAATAACGCGAATGTATCGCCGACCGCGACGGCGGCGCAATACTCGCCCCGGCTGCGCGCGAGAAAACGCCATTGCGCGAACGTCAGCGGACCGAGGCCGGCCGCCAGGTCGCGCGCGAGGTTCACCACGTTTCCCATGGCGAGCATACCGCCGCTCGGCATTTTCCGCCGCGGCCCGACGTCGCGCAGTGCACCGGAATGACTCGCATCACCTACGAGCGCCAAATGATTGCACCGTATCGCCGAAAGCTCGCCCACTGCGCGCGCGATACGCGCCGCGATCGCGATCTCACCGTGGCCGTTCGAAACGAAAAGCACCGGCTTCATGCCGCCGCCAGCAGCGGAACCAGCGAGAAATCGGAGAGCGTCCAGCGTCCGCGCGTGAGATCGTAGCCGAGATCGGTTTGCGACACGTATTGCCCGTACGGTCCCGCGTGCACGATCGGCACGCCATTTTGCACTTCAGGCTCGAAGAGCGTGTCGTGGCTGTGCCCGCCCAGCAGCAGATCGATCCGCGGATTGGCCGCGGCCAGTTCCCGGTCGCGACGCAAGCCCAAATGAGAAAGCACGATCAGCGTCTCGCCGCTCGGAATGCTCTGCGCGAATTCCCGCACGACCGTCTGCGGATCCAGGAAGCGCCACCCGAAGACTCGCTCCCACGGGCTTCCCTCCGGATATTGCGTGACGAGCAGCGCTGCAAGGTGAACGCGCGCGGGCTGCTGTCCCGGCTCCGCGTATTCCATACTCCGGAAGCGCGCAAAGGGCAGCTCGCGATTTCGCACGTCGACGAGGTTGCTGCACAAGAGCGGATGCCGCATCTGCGCGGCGCGTGCCCGCAGACAGGAGAAGAGATAGTGAAATTCGCGATTGCCGACCGCTTGCGCGTCGTATCCGGCCGCATCGATCTCCGCGATGATCGGCTCGCGGCGGTGATACACCGTTTGACTGCCGCGCAGCGAATCGCCGCAATCGAAGAGCAGCCCCGGCGCGTTCTGCCGGAGCGTTCGCAGCCGCGGCACGATGCCGCGGTGGTCGTGCAAATCGGAGGTGTGGTAGATCCGCATCAGCGTGTGGGATGCTTCGCCAGGTCAACCGCAAAGGCCGCGCAGCGCTCGATCGCGTCGGCCGGCCCGAGCGCTTCGCGCAAAGCGACGAACTCGCGATACTGCGGCGACGGATCGCGTAAAACTGCGTCCATCTCCGCGGCCAAATTTTCCGGCGTTACTTGCTCTTGCATCAGCTCGGGCACGATGCGCCGCTGCATCACCAGATTCGGCAGCGCAATGAAGCGGCCGGCGCGCAGCTTTTGCGCGTAGCGCAAGATGCGCGGCGAAATAACGTACAGCGCTACCAGCGGGACGCCCGAGAGCGCGCACTCGAGCACGGCGGTGCCCGACGAAACCCACGCGGCGTCGGCATCGGCAATCGCGCCCGCCGTGCCGGCCGCAAACGACAGGCCGGTAACGTTTTCGCGCGCGGCGATCTCTTTGATGTACCGCTCGCCCTTCTCGTCCGCCGGTCCCGCAATCGCGCGCAGATTGGGGCGCTTTGCTTTCAACAGCTCGAATGCGCGCAGCAGCAACGGAACGTGATAATGCAATTCGCCGCTGCGGCTGCCCGGCAACAGCGCGATCGTTCCGCCGTCGGGCGGCGGCGCCGCGCGCGGCACGCGCGTTGTATACCGCGATGCGAGCGGATGCCCGAAAAACGCGATCGGCAATCCGAGGCTCAAGAAAAAATCGCGCTGATGGGCGAATGCCGTCAGCGGTAACGCCACGCGCGCGATGGCTCTCGCGCGTTTGGGATCGTCGAGCCACGTACCGGGCGGGTAGACGTCGAGAATGGGACCGCGAAACCCAAATGCGCGCAACACTTTCGCGAGCCGCACGTTGAACGCGCCGAAATCGACGAGCACGACTAAATCCGGTTTGGACGCCGCGAGCTTTGCCGCCGTTCTCAAGCAGATGAAGAGCAACTTCGGAATGCGCGGAATTGCCGCGAGCGGACCCATGCTCGCCCATCCGGCGTTATCGTACCGAACCGCGAAGCCGGCCGCGCGCATGCGCGACGAACCGATTCCTTCGAATTGCGCTTGCGGATCGAGCCGCGCGATCGCTTCGGCCAGCGCGACCGCGGTCAGTTCGCCCGAGGCCTCGCCGGTCGAAAAGAAATAACGCAACGCAGGCTACTTCAGGAGGATGCCCTGTTGCGACTCACCCTCCAGGAACGCAATCATGTGCTTGCCCGAAGCGGTAACGGCTTCGGCTTTCATCGCTTCGATCGCTTGGGAAAGATTGAGTTTTGAACCGTAGAGGATCTTGTAAAATTTCTTTATCTCGGCACGCTCTTCGGGCGAAAACCGGGCGCGGCGCAACCCGACGCTGTTGAGTCCGTACGGCTCCGCCGGATTGCCGACCACCAGAAAGAACGGCGGCACGTCGCGCGTGAGCCTGCTCGCGCCGCCCACCATCGCGTACGAACCGACGCGCGTGAACTGATGCAGGCCCGTCATTCCCCCGATGACGGCGTTGTCTTCGATGATGCAGTGTCCCGCGAGGTGCGCGAGGTTGCTCATGGTCACCTCATCGCCGACGATGCAGTTATGCGCGATATGCACGTAGGCCAACAACAAACAATCGTCGCCGACCGCCGTGACTTGATCTTCGCCCGTGGCGCGTTGAATGCTCACGTATTCGCGTATGGTCGTGCGGCTGCCGATGCGCGTATACGCGCGCTCGCCATGATACTTCTTGTCCTGCGAGGCGGCGCCGAGCGTCGCGAAGGGAAAGATCGTACAATCTTCGCCGATCGTCGTCCAACCGTTGACGACCACATGTGACTGCAAGACCGATCCCCGGCCGATCGCCACGTTTTCTCCGACGACGCAGTACGGGCCGATCTCGACGCCACGATCGATGTTTGCGTTCGGATGCACGATCGCGGTCGGATGAATCATCGCGGCCGGGGGGGCCCCACCGGCTTTGCCGGTGGGGGGCGCCGCAGCGCGAAGCGCGGAGCGCCTTTTGAACGGATGTTTGCGTTCGGATGCACGATCGCGGTCGGATGGATCACGCTATCCGAGCCTCAGGTATGTAAGACGGCCGCGTCATATCCAAACAGCCGCGGGTCGGACGAGATCGAAAACGTCAGCTCGGCCGAAACCACGAAGATGTCGTCGACGCGGCCTTCGGCCTGCACCCAGCCGATGTTGCGTTTGTGCTTGATCAACTTCGTTTCCATCATGAAGCAGTCGCCCGGCACAACCGGACGCCTGAACTTCGCATGGTCGATTCCCGCCAAGTAAGGAACCCGGCGCGAAAACTCGCCCGGCTCGAGCACCACGCAGCCGCCCAGCTGTGCGAGAGCTTCGATCATGTAGACGCCCGGCAGAACGGGATTCCCGGGGAAATGCCCCGTGAACATGGGTTCGTTGTTTGTGACGTTCTTGTATCCGCGCGCGCGCACGCCCGGTTCGAGCTCTAGAATGCGGTCGACGAGCAGCAGCGGATAGCGGTGCGGCAAAATCTCCATGATTTGCCGGATGTCGAGTTGGGCCATTAGGAACTTGCCTTAGCAGCCGGCAGCCCGGCGCTTATCTCTCGGCGCAGTTGCTGCGTCATGATGCAATGGAGCTTGTGCCCGCTCTTGACCGCGATGATTTCACACTGCGGCCACGCGCCTAAGAGCGCGAAATCGCCCAAGAGATCCAGCACTTTGTGACGCACCGGCTCATTTTCCCAGCGCAAAGGCTGCAGCGGGCCGCTCGGCG
>JAAXMC010000047.1 GCA_013036315.1 Vulcanimicrobiota bacterium | reverse complement strand
GCCGGTCTTCATCTTGGTGTAGATCGAATAAAAATGCTTGGGACGCCCTTCGATCCGCGCATTGACGCTCAGCGTCTTGAATTCGGCGTTGAGCTTCGCGATCACCGACGAGACGACACCTTCGCGTTCGTTGCGCGTCTTGGCGACCCGCTCGACGATTTCGCGGTAACGTTCGGGATCGATGTAGCGTAGACACAGATCTTCCATGTCCCATTTGATTTTCCAGATTCCCAAGCGGTGCGCGATCGGCGTGTAGATGTCGAGCGTTTCGCGCGCGATCGCCAGCTGCTTGGGCGGCGGCAAGCTTCCCAGGGTGCGCATGTTGTGCAACCGGTCGGCGAGCTTGATGATGATCACGCGGATGTCTTTGGCCATCGCCATGAACATCTTGCGCAAGTTTTCGACTTGCGCTTCTTCCTTTGACTGGTACGGAATGCGCGTGAGTTTGGTCACGCCGTCTACGAGGCTCGCGATCTCTTTGCCGAAATCGGCGGCGACCTGTTCGGTTGTAATGCTCGTGTCTTCAACGACGTCGTGCAGCAGCGCGGCCGCGATCGTTTGGCGATCCATTTCGAGCTCGGCCAGAATCCCGGCGACGGCCAACGGGTGCTCGACATAGGACTCGCCCGAGGCCCTCCGCTGCCCTTCATGGGCCTGAACGGCCCTATCGTAGACGCGCTGAAGCCACGCCTCGTCCAGCGAGGAATCGTAAGACTTGACCTTGGCAACCAGCTCCGCGAACGTCATGATACTTCCGTCTATCATGCCACAGGGGGTCGGCGGCTGGCAAAGCCGCTAGGTAAAAAAGATGAGCGCGATCTTGCCGTCGGGCTGGAGCGCGAACTTCATGTCGATGCTGCCGTGTTCGCAGAGCATCGTGTACACGTAGACATGAATCCCCTTGGCGCTGCTGATGCCGCGAAATGTCGCGGTCTGCAGCGCACCCAGCGCAGCCACGGCTTTTTCAGAGGCGGCGAGCAAGTCGTCGCTGAGCTGCGCGTTGACGTCATCGGAATAGCGGCTGCGGTCCACCGTTCCGCCTTGCCACGCCAAGAACTGCTGCATCGCGAGCTTGCGGATCTTCGGATTTTCGGTCGCGGGCTTCGGCGAAGGGAGGGGCGGCGGCGAGTTTTCGACGGCGGGCGTCGCGCTCTCGAGCACGGGCGGCGACGACGCGGCCGGCACGGTTTGGGCATGGGTCGTCGCGACGGGCAAGAGCGCCACGCCGGCGGCGAGGGCGAAAAACAGCAGGCTTCGTTTCATTTTAATAGGTGATGAACGTTGTAACGTCGGCACCCGGCAAAGCGTCTCGGCCCTTGAGCGCTTCGAGTTCGATCAAGAAAGCGAATCCGGCGATGCTCGCGCCCAGGCGCTCGAGCAGGCGGCGCGTCGCTGCCGCCGTGCCGCCGGTGGCCAGCAGGTCATCGACCACGAGCACGCGGTCCCCGTTTCCGAGCGCGTCGGCATGGATTTCTAACGAATTGGTGCCGTATTCGAGAGCATAGGACTCGCTGAGCTTACTGTAGGGCAGCTTCCCCGGCTTACGGACCGGCACGAATCCGGCGCCGATGGCATACGCGAGCGGAGCCCCGAGCATGTAGCCGCGCGCCTCTATCCCGACGACATGATCGATCTTGGCTTGCTTGTATTTGTCCACAAAGAGATCGACCGCCGCCTTGAAGGCTTGCTTGTCCTTGAGCAGTGGGGTAATGTCACGGAACAGGATCCCCGGCAACGGGAAATCGGGGATCGCGCGGATATAGCTCTGAACCTCCACGGAGCACGGGCTTTCCGCGAATCGGGCCATGCGGCCTTTCCGTTGTTCGTGGGGATGATCTAAAGCTGGAATGTCGATGAACCTCACGACTCAGGGTAAGCATGCGCGAGAGACGCCCAAAGAGACGCCGTTCTCGTCGCTCTTCGACAGCGATCACCGCCAGCGGCTGGTGATGGCGGTCGCGGCGGCCGTGGCGATCGAGCTGCTTTTCGCGCAGCTGGTGCCGTGGCGAACGACGACCATTCCGCCCGAACAACCGGAGATCATCACCATCGCCAAACTGATGCGCGTCGAGCGCAAGCCCACGCCCAAGCCGATCGTGCACGCCCACGTGATCGCGCCCGCCAACGTGCAGCCGAAGATCGTCAATCCTGGCAAGCCCTCACAGAACGTTCACATCCGGCGTGTTGCCCAAGCGGTGCCGATGGCGCGCACGCGCTACCACAAAGCGCCGGCGCTCGTACACCTGACGACCGGCGGCCAGGGCACCGGCTCGAGCAAATCCAAAGCGCTCACCGGGGGCGTCGGGACGGGCGGCACGGGGAGCGGGGAGAGCGGACAGGGCACCGGGACGGGCGGCGCGCCGGCCGCGCACGAGCCGTGCGGCTACGTCGACTTCGTTCCCTACGACACACCTACGCTCGACAGCTCCGGGCACAGGTGGGAGCACATCTCGCTCGTCGTTCATTTCCCGGACAGTACCAGCCAAAGCATCGATCTGGATTATCCGTTTTACTATGCATCGAGCACGGCGGATCCGTTCGTGCCCTCGAACAAGAGCCTCCCCGCGCTTTTCCAATTCCCGCCCGCCGGCGCGAGCGTTCCGCAGCTCGTGCAGTACGTCATGGACCACACGACGGCCGACGGCTACACGAAATTGAAAAATTGCTAACATTTAATAAGTGAAACCCCGCTAACAAGGGAGCGGTTAAATCTACTATGTGTCGTAGGAAGGGCCTTATGAGGCCCACGTCATTCGTGTTGCTCGCCGCGCTTTCGCTGGCGGGCTGCATCGACTCGACGACGTTTGCGAGCCACAACGTTGAGGTGCGCTTTCACCGCGCGCTTCCGGCCGCCGGCGTGACGCAACTGAGCGTCGTGAACGTCGCGGGCTCGATAACGGTGACGGGCTGGAACCGTCCCGGCATCGACGTCAGCGCGCTTGAGTACGGCGCCGACCAGGCGGCCATCGATCGCACGCACATCGTTGCCGGGAGCAGCGGCTCCACAGCGCTGGTGAAAACACAGTACGACAACAGCGGAAGCATTTTCGGAAATCACAACGGCGCCGAAGTCGACTACACGATCCACGTGCCGAAGTCGATCGCCGTTTCGGTGACCAACGTCAGCGGACCGACGACGCTGACTGCAATCGGCGGCAACGTCGACGCAACCGAAGTCAGCGGACGTCTCGATGCATCGCTCGGCGCGCTTTCGGGCACGCGTAACGTGCACATGACCACCATCAGCGGCCGCATCACCGTGCGGATCGCGCGCAACAGCAGCGCACGCGTTGATGCCAGCACGATCAGCGGGGGCGTGAGCCTCTTCTTTCCCTCCAATATTCGTCAAGGTGTCGTTGGAAATTCCGCCAGCGGCCGGATCGGAAACGGCACCTCTTCAATGACTCTTCACACTGTCAGCGGCCCAATCGCGGTCGAACCGGAGTAACTCTCATGAAAACACGCAGCATTCTGTTTGCCTCGATTGCGTCGCTCGCTTTATCGGCGTGCGCTACCACAAACGTGGCTCCGCCGGTTCCAGGGCACTTGCAGCTCGGCGCGCCGGTGTCGTTCCTCAAAGCGGCATACGTCGACGCATTTGCGAGCGGCGCGCTGGCCCAGATCACCGCATCCGGCTGGCAAGCCCCGAATATTCTGCTTATAGCGTTCGCCGATCCAACTACGGCCGCGAGCAATGCGACAATCGCAAGCGCACTGAGCACGGCCGCTTCGAACCGGTCGGCGTCGGCGAGCGGAAACCAAACGTTCTTGAGCATCGGTGGCGCCGTGGTCGTGCCGTCGTCCTGGCCGCAGCCGCCTGCTACGCTCGCTGCGAATATGGCGGCGCAGATCAATGCCTACAACGCCTCACTTACCGGAAACAATCAAGTCGTGGGCGTTGATCTCGATCTTGAAAACGGTTTCACGGCCGCGGCCGTCAACAGCATCGCCCAAGCGATGAAGGCTCAGACTCTAAGCAACGGCAAGGCGATCATCGTCTCGATTGCGCCGCAAGTCGTCGGCGTCACCGGTGTCAACGTCGACGCGACCAACGCGACCAATCTCGGGCTCAGCGCCGGCGGTATCAACAATAATTTTGGTCTGGCAATCAAGAACGGCTTCGTCGATGACGTTTTGACACAGACCTACAATACCGGCCCGACCGGCATCGTCCTGAACAACGTCACGACCGCTAGCGGCGTCGTAAACAATGTCAACGAAAGCAGCACGTTGTTCCCTCAAGGGATCGGTCAAGCACTCAACAGCACGGTGCAGACCAGCTGCGCGTCGGCTACGACGCTCTGCATTCCATCGACATCGAAGATTCTTGTCGGCGAGGTCGTTAATCAGATGGCAGGCGGTACCTATACGATCTTTAATCCGACCGCCCCGGCACCTATTCCGAACCAGTATGACCAAACAGCAATCCTCAACGCGCTGGCAAGCGGAGTGAACTATATGTTCTCCGCCAACCCTACACCGTATTCGCATATCTCGGGAGTTGTCGTGTGGCAGCTCGGAAACGACTATGCGCCCAACCTCTACGGCGACAGCTACGCAACCAAAGGCGCTTTCAGCACGAAGATTTACGGCGCGGCCGCCCCGCCCGCGGGCCCCAACATTCTGCTGCAATTGACCAACAACGGAACCGGCGGCTCGGAGACCACAACCCTCATCACGTCGGCGCAGCAATATTATCCCTTCCCCGCAATCAACGCATCGAGCTTTACGTCGTGGTGCACGCTGGCCGCGAGCGGAAATAACTGTCCGGACAGCTTCATTCTCGATACGCTCGGAGCCGGCACGTTCACGGTGCAGGTTACGCCGAGTACCGGCCAAGCCTGGCTCTGCCCCGCGAACAGCGGCGGTATCGGGTCCGGCAGCACGATAACGCTGACGAGCGGATTCCACTACAACCTGCAAGTCAATAGTGACTACAAGTCCTGCGCCTTCGGCACGATTCCATAAGTCCACAAGCCGCTAGACCTTGCTAACTGAGCCCCTCGTCGGGATAGCCTCTCACAGTATCTGTGGGAGGCCTTTCTTTGGAAGCAGTTCGTGTACCAATCCGCCGCGCGCTCGAGTTCGGTATCTATCGCGACGGCGACAATAATCTGGACGTATCTCAGAGCGCGGTGCTTCATCAAGCGCGTACCGTGAGCGCGGAAAACCCGGCAATTGCGTTTACGGTGGAAGACACGTCGTCGAGCGCGTACGGTGCCGCGACCACGCGGCGCGCGACGATTCAGGATGGCAGTGAAACCTTCGAGCAGCGCGATTCGCTGGACGATATGGCCTCGCCGAAGAATCTCGCGCAATTCGTGGCGAGGACGCTCGATAACGCCGAGACAATTGGCGCACGGCAGACCTGGATCGAGCTCGTAGACCACGGCGCCGGCGACGGCGGCGGCTTGGAGGCCGATTCGTTCAAACAACTCATGCCGATGCCGCAGATCGCGCAGGCGATCGCCGACGGCGTGAAACTGCACGCCCAAGCGCATCCTGAAGATGCGAGCCGCACAGTCGACGGCGTCGTGGCAAATCAGTGTTTGATGGCATCCTTGGGTTTTGCCGACGCGCTCTCCCACGCGGGCGTGAAGTGGCTGGCCGCAAGCCCCGAGACGATGGTTTCACCGGGCGTACCGAGCAGCGTCGCCGACGCCATCGCGAAGAATCTCGACGCGCCGAACGCCATGGGCGCAGCTGTCGTGCATGACGTCATGCAGCAAACATATGGCGCGGGCAGCTTCGGCTGGAAACCCGCGGCTGCGTTTGACGTGCTGGATCTCGATCCGCGGAAACGGCAAGCGGTCGAACGCGACGTACGAGCTCTCAACGACGCGATCGCCGCGCGATCCGGCGACGCGGCGACGATAGCCGCGCTGCGCCAAGACGCGAGCTCGATTGCGGGCATGGTGCGTTTTCACGAAGCGACGCCGGATATGCCCTGGCACGCCGACCGGCCCGCACTCGCGCTCTATGGCACGTTGGCAAGCGACGGCCGGCTGGATCCGCAACTTCGAAACGCAGCCGCGCGCGCCGGCAAATCAGTCCGCGCGCTCGTCGTGGCGCACGGCGAGAGTTCTTCGTTCGAACCGTTCGACGGCTCCGATTATCGCGATGCAGCGGGTCCGACCGTGCATTTCCCATTGTCGGAAAAACAAATCGACCCGTGGGCCCCGCGCATTACGGAAACGCGCAATCGTTTCTTTAAAGAAACCGACGCGGCGCCAGCCGAACGCGCGGTGGCCTAGATTAGAATCGCGGTAAGCCGGGGATGGTCAGGATGTTCGCCCTCGCATCCAAAGCTTGCTGAGCGACGGCTCCGAGCGCTTCCAAATGCGCGCGAGTGAGTTCGCTTATCCCGGAGTTTTGAAGTCCAAGTGCCACCAACTGCTTGAGCTGCTGGAGCTGAATGCGCGCGAGCGATTGCGCGTCGGAGGGTGTGCCGGGTGCCGGGTTGACCCACATGTCCGACAAACGCTTGGCGTACGCCATCTGCAAATTGCGGCGGATCGGGCCGGCCTTGTTTACGCCGCCAGTCAGATCGCCGAAGATGCTCCCGCGCGCCCAATCGAAGAGATTGGTGAGCGACATCGTGCTGCCGGGACTGTACTTAGTCTGCAGATCGTCGATGCGCTGCAGCGTCAGCGGAGCGAACAGCTCGCTCAGCGTTTGGTTCTGCACGCCGTTGATAATCGTCGTGACGGCCACGTCGTGGCGCGGAGAGGGAGCATAGGCCCACGAGCCGCCGGTAAAGTCCGACCACTCGGAGTAGGTCAACTTGTTGAGAACGTTCGGATTGAAGTGCCAGGCTGATTCGGAGAATAATCCGTTGGCCAGCCTGGTCCATGCCGCGCGCTCGTCCGCAGTCGAAACCGGGCTGAGCGGCTGGGCCGCTCCCGGATCGCCCTTAGCCGCGCGCGAGATGTACTCGCCTCCGATCCAGTTCGCCGGCATCGAAGCGCAGCGCAGATAGGTCGTTAGCGGTGTGGTAAAGGCCTGACGCGCTTCGTCGAACGAATGTCCCGGCGCCGGAAAGCGCTGGCTGACTGCGTTCATGACGCTGTGCATCGTCTTCATCTGCACGTCGCACCATTCCAGCGGGTGGTTCGTGAGATCGTAGGTGACGACGCGCGGATCGATCGCGTGGCCGCCTTGGTGCGAGTTGTCCTCGTCGCTCGCAAAGCGCGTCCACGGATTGGACCAGCCCGACGCCCAGCGCCGCAGCGTCGGGAGTTCGGCGTTCGGAGTCGTTGCGTTGGGAATGTAGCCGTATCCGTAGCGGATGGCATAATAGTCGTACGGTCCGAGCGCCGTTTGGAAATAATCGCCTTGCGGAGTGCCCTTTGGCCACAGATTGACCGGGCTATACTCCATGACCGAGTTCGAGACGCCGTAGCGAGACGTAAACGTCTTGCTCTGCATCTGCTTTGCGGAATACGCCATCGTCCCGATGAAGTTGTGCTGCAACCCGAAATCGTGTCCCGATTCATGTAAGATGATCGACCAGATCAGGTCTTGCACGAATTGGTTTTCGGCAGCCGCCGTATCGGGAAGCCCGCGGGCTGGAGCGACAATATAGCGGTAGGTCCGTCCGGCCAGACCTTCGACCGCGTCGAAGTTCACGCCGATATTGAGTTCCTCGCCCGAGCGAGGATCGGTGACCAGCAGCGCTTCGGCGCCGAACGCCGGCGAACTGGTATTGAGCCAGCGAAGCATGTTGTGACGGATGTCTTCGGGATCGAACGATGGATCGTTCGGCTCCTGCAGCACCTGCACCGCATCCAGGATACCGATCTTCTGGAACGCGTTGTTCCAAGTAAGCAGCGCGGATTTCACCGTGTTGCGATACTGGTACGGGATATCGTTGCTCAGATAAAACACCAGCGGGTTCGTCGCGCGCATCGGCGCGGACGACGTGCGCCTTCCAAAGTTCCATCGCATGATGTAATGGACCGTACGGGTGAGACCCACCTGATCGGTCGCGAAGTTGATCAGCGGCTGCGTGAAGTAGCCGACACGCGGATCCGCGATGCGCGGCACATATCCGTCCGTAGGCGCTTGGATAATGTTGTACGTCATCAACACTTCAAGGCTGCGCGGATCGGGCGCGTTGTCGATGCGGTTCGGAGCCGCCGATTGCCACGTCTGATCGACGCGCAGCACATCGTTTTCCGGAAAAGCTTTCGTTACCGCAAAGAACGATCGCGATGCATCCAAGCGGTAAGCTCCGGCGCTCGGCGGCCCGAAGTTGATGCTAGCGTCAAAATCCGCGACGTCGCCCAGTAGGAACGAGGCCGGAATGACGACGGTGTTTTCATCGACCGCTGCGATCGGCGCGACCGCAACGACCGAACTAGGCAGCGATTGCTGCACGCCGGTTGCTTCGGGCGTGTTCGGCCGCGTGATCGTATACGTATTCGGCCAGCGCACCACGACGGTGTCGTCGACCTTTTCGAAACGAATCACGCGCGCCGGCGCTACGTAGGGCTCGCCTTGAGCCGGTCCCAGGCCGCCAAGTCCGCTCGACGGCACCGACGATTCGATGAAGTCCGCGCCGAGTTGCGAGCGCTTGAGCGCCAGATAGACTCTGCCGCTCTTGTGAATGATCGGAATGAGGCCATCCTGGACCGTCGCGCCGCGCACGAAAAACTCGTACGGGACTGGCTGGCCTGCCTGCGTGGCAGCGGCAGCGGCCGCAGCCATAGCGGCGGCCTGGTTCGCAGCACTGGGTGGCGGAGCGGTCTGCGCTGCGGCTGGAGCCGCCAGGGCCAACACAAAAAAACCGCCGAGTATTACGCGAAAAAGAACGGTCATGAACCCTCCGGAAAGGTCGAAAAATACGTGCGCTCGGAGCCAGAAGTTCAGCGAATCAGCGGTTGACCCTGCGGGTAGATCGGACGATTAATGATGCGTTCGAGCGTCTCGGCCTTGGAGGCGAGGACGAAGTCGCAGAAACGGGCGAAGTTCTCCCGCTCGGCCTCCCCTTCGGCGAAGCGCTCGTTTCGGGTCAAGTCGATTTTCCCGGGGGCCGGCAGAAACCGGATGTACCGGCCGTCATCGTCGATGCCCGCCTCGATCAGCCCTTCGTCTTCGAAGATGCGCAGCGCGGCGCCGACCGTTCGTTCGTTGACTTTATCGAATTCCAGCGTGCCGGCAATCTCACTTTGCGACATGCGCACCATACCGTCTGAACCCAGGCGCCGGATGCCGCGATAGAGCTCGCGCAGCACGCCGATCGTCGGCGCTTCCTGATCGATGATGTATTCGTTGATGCGCCGGTCGGTGTCACCGAACAGCAAGTGAATCTGCGCCGGATCGCCGTCGCGGCCGGCCCGTCCCGCCTGCTGATTGAATTCCGTGAACGAAAAGTTGAGGTGATAGAGCACGACGTTGCGCACGTCGGGCAAGTCGATGCCTTCGCCGAAGGCCGACGTCGCAACGACGATGCGCAGCTCACCCGACCGGAAGTATTTTTCAACCTCGGCGCGCTCGGCCGTGGGCATGCCCGCGTGATAGAACATCACTTCGTTGGGCAGATCTCTGCGCAGTCCGTCCGCGACTTTGGAAACCTCGCTGCGCGAGTTGCAGTAGACGATCGCCTTTCCGCTCTCGCCGAGCGCACGGCGCAAGTAGCCGAGCTTGTCTTTGTTGCCGCGGGCGTCGACCACGCGCAGGTTCTCGCGCACGGACGGATCGATCACCCAGGCGGCGATGCGCAGCTCGTCGACCACGTGCGCGAATGCTTCGTCGCGTGCCGTCGCGGTCAAGCCCAACACTTGCGGGGCGCCCAAGGCGGCTATCGTAACGGCGAGTTTTCCATACGCCGCGCGATGTTTTGATTCGTATGCGTGATGCGCTTCGTCGACGACAAGCAGACCGGGCGAACTTTTCCCGGTGAACGCTTCGCGATGAAATTGCAAGAACTCCGGCGTCGCCAAGATGATGTCCCAATCGCCGAGCTCGAGCGCGGTCATCAGGTTCGCGCGTTCCTGAGCGCCGATCGCGCCGTTCGCGCGCAAGATGCGCAATCCAAACCCGTCGAGCCGGCGTTTGAGCGCTTCGAATTGATCGTTCGCCAGCGCGCGCAGCGGATAAAGCACCAACGTCTTCTGCCCGGATTCCAGCGCGCGATATGCCGCGGGGTATTGAAAGCAAAATGATTTGCCGCGGCCCGTTCCCATAACCGCCAGCGTGTTCTTGCCGGCGTCGAGCCGCGCGAGCACGTCGCGCTGCGCTTTATGGAGTTTGGCATCGCCGATCAGCGCGCGCTGGATGCCGGCGTGATCGGCTTGAGCGCGCGCTTCTACCGCAAATGCGTCAAACGCGGATTGCTGCTCGCGAAAGACGAGAATGTTTACCCCGAAATTCTTTCCATCCCGGCCACCGGTGACGTGCTCGACGCGCGCGCGATAGGGAATGCCCGAATCGATCAGCGGCGCGAGATGTGCGGCGATCTGTTTGCGCAGAAACCCCAGCTGCAGAGCGCCGTAACGAATTGCAATCGCGTTGGCGTCGGCCGGGTTTTCCGGCTGGCGTTCCAATAGCAGGTCTTGACCGGCTTTCAGCCCGGCGACGACGTCCTGGCGCCCTTCAAACGACACGCCCATAATTTTGGTGGGAAACGAATCGCGCTCACCGATGCCCGCAAACGCGTCGCGCGCGAGATATTTCTTCTGCTGCGCGAACATCCGATCGACAAAAGCGTCGATAGACTCCTCGGCAACGGTGGAATCGCGGACAGCGTCGACCGTTGTGTCGCCGACGGCGTCCGTCAGACTGTCAGCGACGGTTCGATCAATTTTGTCATGGTGAGCTTGTCGAACCATCCCCGAGCGAGGGCGCGTAGCGCCCGGGTCGAGGGGCGCATCAAAGTTTTCTAGGAGCCGCTCAAAAGCGGCTTCCGACGGCGTCGGCGGAGGTAAGCCCTTACTCTTGGCGGTGCGCGTCATCCGGCGGCAGCGGCTGCTCCGGTTCGAAACCTTCGAGATTCAAATTGATTTCTTCGTGACCCGCATCGAAGGCGGTTTCATCCATGCCGGCGGCCTGCGCGTCGAGCGGATCCATCTCGGAGCTCGTTTCGGCGGCCTCGGCCGAGCTTTCGTCGCGCTTGCGTTTGTAGCGCGCGGGCGTAGGCGTCGAGCTCGTGCGTGCCGATCTCGCTTTTTCGCGGCGCGCCTTGCGCGCGGCCACGATATCTTCGCGCGCCATTCCGCCGTGCGCGCCGAGCGCGCGGCTCTCCGCAACGCCGCGCGCAGAACGCGTGCCCTGCGCGGCCAAACCCGCGGCGCGTTTGCGCGCCGCCGAATCGAGTTGCCGCTTGCGGAAAAAGAGCACCAGCGGCGCCGAATAAAAGATCGAGTGGTAGCCGCCCGAGCAAATGCCGACCAGCAACGCGAACGCAAAGTTCTTGAGCGACACGCCGCCCAGCGCGAGCAGTGCGACCAGCGTGATAACGACGGTCGCCAAAGTATTGAACGAGCGCGTCATCGTCTGCAGGATCGACGTGTTGACGATCTTGTCGTAGGCCTGCCCCGCCATCACGCGCGTGTTTTCGCGTATTCGGTCGAGAATGACGATCGTATCCATGACCGAGTAGCCGATAACGGTCAGCACCGCTGCTAGGAACGCGTCGTCCGCCCGTCTGTCCGCCAGGGCGTAAATGCCGATCATCATCGCGGCGTCGCGCACGAGCGCGATGACCGTCACCAATCCGAAGATGTAGTTCCAGCCGAACCGGAACGCGATATAGATGAATTGGATGAACAGCGCGATGACGAGCGCTTCGATCGCCTTGGTGAGATATTCTTTGCCGAGCGTCGGGCCCACCGACGTAATAGACGATTGCGCGCGATCGACGGGAGCCGCCACGCTCAACGCCTTCCAAACCCCCGCGATGTTGTTTCCGAGCGCGGTCTGCGTCTCGATGGAGTATTTGGTCCACGCGTTAGGCGCGGCAGGCTTTCCGACCGTGGTTATGCGCTCATCGCTCACGCCCAGCGGAGCCAAAGCCGCGCGCAGTTGGTCCTGCGTCACCGCCTTCGTGTACACGACGTCTACCGCCGTACCGCCGGTGAACGACAGCCCGAGGCGCAGCGCGTGCGAGGGCTGGAAACCGCCGCCCGGCGCAGTCACCGAATGATAGATCATCGATGCGAAACCTGCCCCGATGATCAAATACGAGATCAGCGAGACGATGCGGAACCAGCCGACGATATTCCAATTTAAGCGGCGAAAAAACATTACGAGCCCGCTGCTCCCGAGCGCGCGAAAATTCCGATCTCTTCAGGATTCACGCCCCACAGGCGCGGATCGGTCGCAATATCGTTGTCAACCAGCGCATCGACGAAGAAACGCGTGATGAAGACCGCCGTCACCAGCGAAAAGACCGTTCCCCAAAACAACGTGTACGCGAAACCTTTCACGGTGCCCGTTCCCAGTTCGAACAATACGCCGGCGCCAACGATGGTCGTAAAGTGGCTGTCGAACACCGCGGTGAATGCGCGCGCGAAACCGGTGCGCACCGCTGCGCGCATCGTCTTGCCGGCCCACAGCTCTTCTTTCATGCGTTCGAAAATCAGCACGTTGGCGTCGACGGCCATACCGATCGAGAGTACGAAGCCGGCGATGCCCGGCAACGTCAGCGTCGCGCCGGCGGCGGCGAGCAAGCCGAACATCATGATGACGTAGATCATCAGCGCGATATCGGCCAGCAGACCGGGCAAACGGTACACGACGATCATGAAGAGCAAGACCAGCCCCAGGCCAAGCATTGAAGCGTAGAGCGACTTGGTCAGATCGATCTTGCCGAGCGTCGGCCCGATCGTCTCATTTTCGACAAACGTGATGGAAACGGGCAAAGCGCCCGCGTTGAGCTCGTTGGCCAGCGTCGTCGTTTGATCGACGCTGAATTGCCCGGTGATTTCGCCGCTGTCGGCGATCGGGCCTAAGAGCGTGGGCGCCGAAACGTAGCGCTTGTCCAAGAAAATTCCCAGCGGTTTGCCGACGTTCGCGGTCGTCAATGCCAAGAATTTTTTCGGATTCTTTGTTTGGAATAGAATGTCCGGAGCTCCGCCCTGCCCGTACGAGGCTTGCGCCCCTTTCAAATCTTTTCCGGAATAGACGACCGCGCCGCTCGCGTCGTACGCGCCGCGGTTGACAAAGTCACACGCCGCCTTCAGTGTTTTGCATGTAGCCGGGCTCGGCGTCGGACCGATAGCGGCAACCGCCGCCTCCGCCTTTTGCATCACCGCGGGCGACACGATCTTGTATTCGAGCACGGCGACCTGCTTGAGCACCGCTAAAGCTTGATCCGGATTCTTGACCTGCGGCAGCTCGACCAAGATGCGATCGCCGCCGACTTTGCTGATCTGCGGCTCGGTGACGCCTAATCCGTTGATTCGGTGGTCGATCACGTCCATCGTTTCGTTTTGCACGTCGGGCGTTATCGTCTTTACTTCGGCCGTCGGGTTGAGCTGAAGCAAAACCCGGGCGCCGCCTTGCAGGTCGAGCCCGAGGTGGATCTTTTTCTGCACCGGCAGCGCGGCGTACAAACAGATTGCGGTGATGGCGATGACGACCAGCGCCTTCACCGGGTTCTTCCATCTATTCCAGGTCATAGCTGACCGCGGAATGTTCTGCCGGGCCCACGGGGGGCCTTCAGCCGTCAGGCCGCCTCAGGCTTAGTCCGGCTGACGAAGTAAAAGGTTATGATCGCTGAACCGATTGTGAGCAAGCCTACATCAAATAGGGCCCACGCATCGAGGGTCGACTGCACGCTACATCCTTGATAAATCACCGACCCAACTTCGCTAAGTAAGATGAGCCCGATTACTGCGAGGGCGCCCCACGCGATGTAGGACCGCACATCTGAGGGATGGTGCCTCGGGGCCTTTAAGTCGTCAAATCTGCCCGCCACGAGCGAGCATCAGTGCCCGCTGTAACCGGGAATTAGACGCTTGATTCTCTTACGGGCGCCTCGGCCCGCATGGATTGATGCTGCTCATCCCTCTGCAGCACGTAATCCTCGTAGCGCTCGAGCGCGCGGCGTACGACCTCGGTCCGGGTAATCTCAAGGCGAAACGCCAAATCTTCCAGGCGCGCCGTTGACTTTGGACCAAACTCTATAGTGAATTTAGACATGCTGTCATTTTACCACCAAAAACACGGATATTCAACTCGGAATCAGCGGTAAAACAATGCAACTCAGGCAGCTTTGACGATTCCCGCGGGCGCCAGGCGTATCTCGGGCGGC
>JAAXMC010000046.1 GCA_013036315.1 Vulcanimicrobiota bacterium | reverse complement strand
CCGGGTGAGTTGTAGACGCCAGGAACCGTGGCAACTGAATGTTGGCGCGCTGCTCAGATACGACGTCTCACCACGAGTGACGGCGAATCTGACGCTCACCAACATCTTCAACACCTGCTACGGTGTATGGATTCGGAATCGCCAACAGCCCGCTGCTGGTGAATCCGGTGTTACCGGCCGTCAGGAAGTCGCAGTTCTGTGCGGTTGCCGCGGTGATGCCCGGTACCGGAGCACCTTGCGCCGTCGTGGCTACCGATTCGTTCTGTCCACAAGCCCGAGGGTCGATCCCATAGATGTCGACGGGCGATCCGTAGTACGCACCCGATTGCAACACGAAGTTCGGTGCAATCGCCCACTTGCCGCGTTTGAATTGCACCCACGCATTGATCTGGTGCGGCCAAATGGAGGTTACGCCGGTCGCGTTGAGATTCGGGTCCGTCGGCGGTTCGTTCGGATAGACTGGATACGAAGCGTTCCGATCCAGCAACGGCTGCGCCGTCATGCTGTAGTAGGGGTTCTTGATGATCAGCCCCGGGTTTGGCATCGCCACCGTTGGCGCACACGTCGGATCGGCTAGGCCTTGGTAGTAGCACGCCGAACCGCCACCTGCCGACGTCAAGGCGTTGAACGCATTAACGTAGTTGTTCAGGTAGTCGATGTGGTTCACACCGCTCGGCGGGCTGCCGAACTGAATGTTCGCCTTGGTGTACGTGTAAGAAAGCGCGCCCGACCAGCCATCGCGGGTCGGATCGCCCTTCTGCAGTTGGAACTCAACACCGTAGCTGTGTTGATGTCCGAGGTTGACGCCCGAGACGAAGCCCGGTCCTAGAACAAGTGTGACGATCTGGTTATGCGTGTCACGGTAGAAGGGCGAGAGTTTGAATGTGACATCGCTGTTGTGGAAGCGATGCTCCCACGAGAAGTCATAGTTGTTCGAGTATTGGACCGGATTGTCGTGCACCGGCGTGTGGAACCCAAGACCGAAGAACCGGCTGTAGTCGAAGCTGGCCGCGCCCTTGCCCGACTGATTGGTGTATTGTTCGAACGCGGTTTCCGTCGGCTGCGTGTACTTGCCGAGCGAGAAGCGTAACACGTCGTCCGGAGAGAGCGTGTACGTTCCACCAACGCGCGGCGAGAACATGGTGTGCGTGAGTTGGCCCGGTCCGCTTGCGCTGTACGCCAACGTTCCGCAATCCGTGGCCGTGTACTGATTCGGGCCCGGATTGATGATAGCGCCGCACACCGAGGTGGTGCCGACCGGGTGCAGGCCTTCCCCACCCGAGGGAGCCATTCCGCACGACGCCAGCGGATTGGTCTGATGCAATGGCGGCGGAACGGGCTGGCCCAATCCTAGCGGATTGAACATCGGCAGACCGTTGGCCGGATCGTAGCAAACCGTTTGCGCCGTGGCGTTAAACCAGTAGTTAAACTCCGGGCTGTTGAGGTTTTGGAGGTTGTACTGGTAGGACTCGAAGCGGACGCCGAGGTTCAGATCCAGTTTGTCATTCGGCTTGAACTCGTCCTCGAGTGCAAGCGACGTGAAGACCGGACGAACCGCGTTGAAGGTACCGTATCCGCCAGGAACCGTGACCAGCCACGTGGCGTTGTTAGCACACGCGGGCGTGACCCCTCGCGGCGCAGGCGGAATACCGACAAGTCCGGCCGGATCCAGTGGCCCACCGGGCGCGCACGGATTTTCAGGCTGACCTTTTGTGGTACTAAACGGCGAACCGCTGGTGGCCGAGGAGTAACACGATGCTTGGGCGCCCGTCGTGGCGCTGAAGCACAGTGGGTTAGCCGCATTGCCGTTGGTGAGATTCGAGATGTTACGGCTACTGGCAAAACCGCCTTCGAACGTCGTGTTGTTCCAACGGTTCACGCTGGCCGTCGTGTAGTTGGCCGTGAAGCGCAGCAGGTTCTGCGCATTGATCTGGTCAGCGAACTGGAATTCCGCGCCACGCGTGTGCGTGGTCAGCTCGTAGTTCGCCGTGCCTTGCGCCCCGGGACCTCCGTTGGAGCACAGAAGCCCGTCGAGGTAGCACGTACCCGCCGCAGGCTGTCCGCTGATGAGCCAATCGGAGTAGAACGTGTACCCGAAGAGACGCGCATAGGCATTGCTGCCGATGTTCTTCGTGTACTGCGCCTTGACGATCCCGACGTTATTCCAGAAGCCGTCCTTGAAGCCGACCTCTTCGCCAACCGTCGGTGCGAATGGCGTGTTGAGCGACCGGTTCGTATTCGTGTTCGGGAAATAATACGGCACCGTGGTCGTCGCGCTTACCTGCTGTCCAAAGAACGAGCCGGGTGCGAATATACGGGTGTCGATGTACGGGATCGGGCTGTTTAGACTCGCGCAGCCGAGGCCGAACGAGTTTTCGTACCCGCACAGACCCGGATTCGGATTGCCGGGTGAGTTGTAGACGCCAAACGGAGCTAGGGTTGCATTTAAGAACCCGAGTCCGCCCGCATCCAGGATGCTGTCGCCGTTGAGTTGGTACTGCATCGAGTTGTCGTAGAGCAACTGAATGTCGTCGCGGCCGCTATCGAACTTGTGCGGCAACGAGAAATGCAAGTTGAGCACGGTATCCCGCTCGTGTTGATCCGAGAGAAACACATTCCACGGGAAGAACCCGAAGCAGCTGCCGCCGAACGGTCCCGGCGCCGCGGTAGTATTACCGATCGGCAGGCCGGCATTTGCGCCGCTCGTTTGGCAAGGCCCGTATGGTCCGTTCAGATACGAACCAGACCAGGCTCCACCATCGGGGCAGTTTACTGCCGGCGGCGCCGGTTGGTTAATGGCACAACCGAGCGCACCGATCGAGGTCGCGGCCTCGGCACCGTTGAGCAGGCCGTACTGATCCATCCCGCCCGTCGAGATGTTGCCCATGTTGGACCAGCTGCCGGCTGGATAGTGCTGGTTGTAACCCTGGATGCCAACATAGTACGAGAAAGTCCGGGCCGGATTAGATCCGCCGGCTTCAGCCGTCAAGGCGTGATAGAAACCGGGTGCGCCGATGCCGCCTTTGAGCGTACCGAATCCCGGATAGGTTCCCGTCTTGATGACTTGGTTGATGAAACCGCCCAGTGTCGCAGACGACGCGCCTGAAGGCGATCCGCCCGTGTACACTTGCAGTTCCTGTTGGCCTAAACTCGCAAGCGAGTTCGCCTGATAGTTGTCGAACGCGCGGTTGACCGGAACGCCGTCGAACTCGTAGCCGACTTGGCTATACGCGCTTCCGCGGATGTAGAACACCTGTCCCCAACCAGCGTTACCGATATATGATGTAACGCCCGGTTGCGAATAGATGCCCGAGTACGCTTGGTTCAAGTTGAAACCGCCGCTGCTTCCGGAAACCACTTGCTGCGTCGCGGCATTGACCGAATAAATATCCGATGTCGTACCGGGCTTGACCAGATTTCCGGCCGCCCGGGCCGTGACGTTAGCAATGGTTCGGAGAGCGGGCGAGATCGCGAGTGTCAGCGTATGCATTTGGTCCGCAAACACCGTGATGCCCGATTGTGAGGCGCTGTTATACCCGGTCTTCGTTGCCGAAACCGTGTATGTATCAGGGCCCAATGTTAGGAAATGGAAGTTTCCCCCAGCATCGGTCGTGGCAGTTGCTCCGCCCGACGGCGAATTCGCAGTAACCGTTGCATCGGCAACTGCTTTATTCGTCGTGGCGTCGACAACTTGTCCGCTGATCCCGCCGGTGGTGCTCGCCAGTGCCCATGTTCCCTGGGCAAGCATTGCCACCAGTAGTAGAACGGCCACGAACGCATGCCTGAGTCGGAATTTTGGCATGGTTCCTCCTATGTTGTAGAGGCCTGTTATTGTCGTATGGGCATAGGGACTTAAGTCGCAGCCCATGCGACTCCGTGAGGGTTCTTTTCACAGAATCTTAATCCTCTGGGAACCCTCTGAGAGGAAATATCCCCTAAGGGGGCAGGCGCCTAAACGGCGGCGGGCATCCTCTGGGCCAGCAGGCCCGGGATCGCGGAGGGCCGGTCGGCGACCGGGACGCCGGCGGCCTCGAAGGCCGCGATCTTACTCTGGGCCGTCCCGAAAGCACCCGAAATGATGGCTCCGGCATGGCCGAGCGACTTGCCCGGCGGGGCGTTGCGGCCGCCGATGAAGGCCACGATCGGCATTTCAGGGAGGTGCTCCTTAATGAAGGCGGCCGCGTCTTCTTCATCGGAGCCGCCGATCTCGCCGCAGAGCACCAGCGCCTCGGTCTGCCGGTCGTTGGCGAACTCGCGCAAGCAATCCACGAACGTCGTCCCGATGATGGGGTCGCCGCCGATGCCCACGCAGGTCGATTGCCCGAAACCGGTGCGCGTCAGCAAGTCGACGACTTCATAGGTGAGCGTGCCCGAGCGCGAGACCAGTCCGACGTTGCCTTCCTTAAAGACGTGTCCGGGCATGATCCCGATCAAAGACTTTCCGGGCGAGATCAAGCCGGGACAATTCGGCCCGATGATGCGCATGCCGGGCGTCGTTGCCACAACGCGCAGCACGTCGTGCACCGGAATGCCCTCGGTAATGCACACGGCAAAGGTGATGCCGGCATCGTAAGCTTCGAAGAGCGCATCCGCGGCAAACGGCGGCGGCACGAAGATGCAGGAGTGCGTCGCGCCGGTTGCGTCGACTGCGTCGCGCACCGTGTCGAATACCGGCAAACCGTGCTCGCTTTTTTGTCCGCCTTTGCCGGGCGTGACGCCGCCCAGAATATGCGTGCCGTACTCCAGCATGCGCGCGGTGTGGTAGGAGCCTTCGCTGCCGGTGATCCCTTGCACGATCACTTTGGTGTTCTTGTCGATGAAGATACTCATGCGGCCAGCTCCACCGCGCGCGCGGCGCCTTCGTCCATCGTTTCAACCGGCGTCATCTTTGCATCGGCTAAAATCTTCCGGCCTTGCTCTTCGTTCGTTCCGGTTAAACGGATGACGAGCGGCACTTTGCGCGACTTCGTGGTGTTCAGCGCTTCGACGATGCCTTTGGCGACTTCGTCGCAGCGCGTAATCCCGCCGAAGATGTTGATGAACATCACTTTGGCGCCCGTGTGGTTGACGACCAATTCGTAGCAGTTGCGGACGCGCTCGGCATTCGCGCCGCCGCCGACGTCGAGAAAGTTTGCAAAATTGCCGCCCGCATTCTTGACCGCGTCCATGGTCGCCATCGCCAGACCGGCGCCGTTTGCGATCGTGCCCACGTTGCCGTCGAAGCGGCGGAAGTTGCGCGTTCCCAAGCCGGCTTGTGCCGCGAGTTTTTCATCCTCGTCCAGCGGCAGCGTCTCTTCCCATTTTTTGAATTCCGGATTCTTATACAGCGCGTCGTCGTCGAGCTCGACCTTGGCATCCGATGCGAAGACTCGTCCGTCGGTTGTCAGCACCAGCGGATTGATTTCGATCAGCTTTGCGCCGTACCGGAAAAACAGATCGTACACTCCGCCGGCGATCGCGGGAAATGCTTTACGATACCCCGGATCGAGCCCGGCTTTGAAGGCCAGTTCGCGGCCGATGAACGGCGAGTAGCCGATCGCGGTGTTGACGAAAAATTTTGCGATCGAGCCCGGATGCTTCTCGGCGACTTCTTCGATATCCATGCCGCCAAACGGGCTGACCATGATCACCGGGCTTTTCGTCGTGCGATCGATCGCGATCGCGAGATAGGCCTCTTTGGCGATCGGCAGCTTCTCTTCGACGAGCACGGAATTCACCGGCTCGCCTTTGGGGTTCTGGCGGTTGGGCGGCATCGGCGTGGCCATGATCTCTTGCGCGACGGCCCGCGCTTCGTCCGCGTTTTTTGCAAACTTCACCTTGCCGGCTTTGCCGCGGCCGCCCATCAGGACTTGCGCCTTAATGACCCACTCGCCGGAGTTGGCCGAAACGAACTCTCCGGCGTCCGCAGGTGACGCGGCGTCCTGCCCGCGCGGAATGGGTATCCCGGCGCGGCGGAAGAGCTCTTTGCCTTGGTGCTCCATCAGATTCACGGCCGCACCAGGTTCGCGAAGGGTGAGAACGAGCCTGTCGAAAGACCCCTCATCTTACCTTTTAACCTTTCTTCATGACTGCGTGCCGATAATGGAATGGAATGGCCGAAAACACTAACGCGTATCGCTGTTTGGTAGTTCTGCCTACCTATAACGAGCGAGATAACATAGCGCAGATTTTGCAGAGCGTGCTGTCGGCGGACGACCGGCTCGACGTTCTGGTCGTGGATGATTCATCGCCGGACCTAACCGCCGTTACCGTGCGCGAGATTGAACGCTGCACGCCGCGCGTACGGCTGATCCAGCGCGCAAAAAAAATGGGCCTGGGTTCGGCGTACGTGCTCGGTTTTGCAACGGCGATACGGGAAGGCTTCGGAACCGTATGCACGATGGATGCGGATCTCTCGCACGATCCGCGCTATCTGGCTGACATGCTGAAACTACACGGCGATTATGACTTGATAATCGGTTCCCGGTATGTCGCCGGAGGACACATTGAAGGCTTCAGCATCTGGCGAAAAATGAACAGTATCGTAGCCAATGCATTAGCGCGCCGCTTTATCGGCAGCGACGTGCGCGATTGCACCTCGGGCTATCGCGTGTATTCAACGGCACTGTTGCGAAAGCTCAATCTACCGGCGTTGGAAGCCTCCGGCTATTCGATGATAGTAGAACTGCTCTATGAAGCCCGCGTGAGCCACGCGCTGGTCGCCGAGTATCCGATCGTCTTCAAAACCCGGATCGCCGGAAAATCGAAGATCAGTTATCTCGAGGTACTCGGATCCATGCGGACCCTCTTCCGCTTAAAGATTCGCCAGCTGCAGGCTCGCAGCGCGCTTTCGCGCGAGGTCCTGGAGCCCTCGGACGTAACTTTACCGCCTTAATGTCATCGCGCCTCCGGGCCCTCATCGGGGGGATTCTCGCTGTCGCCGTCATCCTGTTTGTCTTCCGCAGTTACTACGGCGGCAACGGCTTGCTCTTCGGCGATGCGAACTTCATGTGGTCTCCGTCGCTGCTGCACGCCGAACTCGTGCAGCTTCTGCACGTTTGGCGGCCGGCCGCATCGGGCGGCACATCCGGTGCCATCGCCAACGAGTCGCAGAACTACGTGCTCTTTCAGGCGCTCTTTGCGCCGCTGGGTATTCCGCTTTCGACGGTTCTGGTTTTCCCGTTCTTTCTCTGCATCGGCGCGTTCTCGTTTTATCTCTTTGCGCGAACGTTAAACGCGAGCCGGCTCGGCAGTGTAGCCGGCGCCGCGTTCTTCATCGGCAATCCGTGGACGTGCGATCAGATGCTCGCCGGCCACGTCGCGATTCTCGGCGCCGTCTGCATGTCGCCATTGATTTTCTATGCGTTCCTGCGTCTGCGCCAAGGCGAAACGGCATTTGGATTCCTGCTGTTCGCGCTGTGCGCGGTCGAATTGGCGCTTGACCCGCGCACGTCGATCTTCGTCTTTGCCGGCATCCTGATCGCAGGGATCATGTCGCGCGCGCGATCGGTCCTTATCTTCGCCGTGTTAGCGCCGCTTTACGCCGTGGCTTGCAACGGCGCGTGGACGATTCTGTATGCGTTAAATCCGTACGCCAACCTCGTGCCGTTTTTTTACCCGCCGGTAGAAGATCTTTCGGTGTTTAGTTGGTACAGCGATTTCTGGCATTCGCTGGTCATGTCGGCGTATTTCATCCATTTTTCGTGGACGGGAGCCGATGTATGGGGAGCCTTCACCTTCGTGCCGTGGTATGCCGCAGTCGTGCTGACGCTGCTCATTCCATTGCTGGCGGCGCCGAAGCGGCGCGTGAGCTATACGCTCGCGCTGCCCGCGATCGTCTTGGGCGTGCTTCTCAGCATGGGAACGCGCGCGCTGCCGGCCGCGCCGGTTTACTGGGCCTACGCGCAGGTGCCGCTGCTTTCACTCCTACGGGAGCCCGTAAAATTCGGCTACCTCACCGCGCTCGGCGCGGCGGTGCTCATCGCACTCTCGATGCAGCGCTTGCGCGGTCTTTGGCGCTTTGTTTTGAGCGCGTCGGTGTTGGCCGCCATCGCGCCGATCTTTTTTGGAACCTTGTCGGTGCCCGAGGGGTACGGGTTTCAGGAATTTGCGGCGCGGCCCGCTTACCTGCGAATGCTGCACTTTCTGGAGATGAAGCACGCGCGCGAAGATTTCCGGATCGCCGTCTTTCCGCCGTGGCTGGCAGAACAGTCGCTGGTGAAAGGCGCGTTCTATACGAACAATCCGTTTGTCTTCCAAAGCGAGATCCCGGTCGTCGACGCGAAACTCATCAACACCGCCAACGCAACCGCCGAACAAGCGTGGCAAGCTTTCTACGGCATCTACTCCGGAACCGATGCGCACCCGGCCGCAACGCTCGGGGACTTCGGCGTGAAATACGTGGTCGTTCCGGGCGGGATCCGGTTGTCGGCTGCGGCCGCGTTAACGCCGTTCGCGTCGGCGGACGACGCGCTTACCGCCGCAATTCTCGCCGGCGATCGTAACTTTGTTTCGATCTATTCGGACGGGCAGAACCGGATATTTGAGAACCGGCTCTTCAAACCGATCTTTCGAACCGCTGCAACGCCGATCATTGCAGGCGACATTCCCGCGGTCTTGCGCCAAGCGATGCCGGCGGGAACCTTCGGCGATTCGTACGACGCCGGGGCACGAGCGCAACCGTTACCGGCCGGCGCGATCGCGCTCTCCGATACGCCGCTCGGACGCTGCCTCGACGAGCATGGAGAGCTGCCGTCGTGGAACGCCTACTACAAGGTCACGAAGCACGACGATTGGCTCGGTTACTGGACCGCCAGCGACTGGGCAGTTTCCGCACCCGATAACTATCGCAGCCGCATCCTGCAGCGTTTCCCGTTGCCGTTTGCGTACACGGAGTCGCGATCGGCGATTCGTCTGCGCGTAAACATTGCGCGCGGCGGGGAGCTGTACGCCCAAGCCGCCACGATCGGATCGACGGCGTTGCTGCGGGCGCGTGTCGATGGAAAGACATCGGTCTTTCCGCTCGCCTCCGATCGCCTCCATTGGCTCGATTTGGGACGGCTCTCAAGCGGTTCGCACGATGTTGCGTTCACCGGATCGGCAGCCGGAACAATTCTGCGGCGTGTCGTTGTTGACAGCGGCTCGTGTGCGGGCGCGCGTAACGTTGCCGCGCCGGCGCAGAACATGTATTTTATTCCCGGGCCAAACCGGTCGGTGACGATCAGCATTGGCGCACAGCTGACCAGGGTCGCAGTCAAACCGCTTGCGCTTGGCGGAAGCGCCGACAACCCGCCGGTTTGGAGCGTCGCGACGCCTCCGGGCGCGGTCGCAGCGACGTGGGACTACACGCCGGTCACGTCGGGACGGCCATTTCCGTCGCTCAGCGGTTTTTCGCGGCTGACATTTCTCGCGCCGGCGGGACAACCGCTCACCGGCACGTGGCAGGCAAGTGACGCCGGCAAAAATCTCACCTTGACCGGATCGCGCTGGCCGCAGCGCGCCGACGTGAACGTCACGCAGATACCCGACGGGCAAAGTACGCTCATCGATCTCGCGATCGGCGGCACGCTGCGCGGATCGCAGATTCAGATCGGAGCGCCGGGCGGGCGAACCATGAACGTGGCGGCCGATTCGTTGCGCACGCCGTTCTTGCTCATTCCGTACATCGGTCAGACCTATACGATTAGCCTGACGACGCCGGCTAACGGTTCGGGGAGAGTGACGTTCGGAGCGGACGTGCGCGTAGCCGCACCGGCCGGCAAGCCGCAGATCTTCCGCATTCCTAGCGCTGCGGTTGCTACGCGCGCACTGCATCCCCCGAACCTACCGGGAATGGCCATCGCGTCATACTCGCTGACCGCGGAGAACAATCTCCAGCCGACGCAATTTGGAACGCTCGGCGTGCCCGTCAATGCGGCGCAAGGGCTCGTCTTGCACCTGAGAAATCTTAGCGCAAACGGCGCAGGCCGCGCGGTGATCACGGCGTTCTATGACTCGTGGGCGAATCCGGCGCCGATGAAATTCGCCGACATCGCAGTCGGAAGGCACCCGGCCAGCTACGATCTCGCGGTTCCGCTCGCACCGTTTACCGACACGATCGCGTTCAGTATTTTGCCGATCGACGATCCGCAGTTGAACCTGTCGTTGCAATCAGCGCAGCTGAGTGATTCCGATCCCCTTGCGGGCGGTGTGCTCGTTTCCATTCCGGCGATGCGAGCCGGCGGCGGGAGTCCGGTTGTCGCGAATGATTCACAGATCGAACGGATTCCGTTCGGAAACAACCGCGGAACATATCTCACCGGCACATTCA
>JAAXMC010000045.1 GCA_013036315.1 Vulcanimicrobiota bacterium | reverse complement strand
ACTTCACTGAGAAAGATGAGATCGAAATCATTGCCCGGCACCTGGCCGAGATTTTCATATAGCGGGAAGTCCACGGCAAAATGCGCGACGTCAACGCCCGCGTAGTTAATGCGCCGCGCGGGATCGCGCAGGCGCAGGTAGTCGCGAAAAGAACCGCCCGCGCAGCCGACATCGAGTATTTTCACGGCAGTTCGCCCCGCGAGCAACTCGCCGGCGACGATCATCGATGGACCCGCTGCGCCGACGCGCCACGGACCGACGCGCATCGAAGGGAAGTTCGTCGGGCGCGAGGCCGGCCACACCGTGGGGAAAAAGCAGCGCGCTGCGGGCCGTTCGATTTGATCGGTGAGAACGGCGCCGGCCTTCCGCAGGCCCTCGTTGCGGTATGCTAGCAGCTGCGCGTAATTTTTGCTGGTGAAGCCCACGTCGATCTCACTTCCGTCGTGAGAATCCTGATCCTGGCCCAATCTTTCAGACCGGCGCAAGGCGGCGGCCCGCGCTGGACGACGGAGTTGGCCGAAGGCCTCGCCGCTACCGGGCACGATGTGTTGGTGCTCACGCGCGAGATCGGCGTCTCGCGCGGCATCGTTCGCTCGCCGCACCTCGAGATTGCATACTTGCCCCTCTTCACAATTCGAGGGGCGCCGATCTTTTTACGATCGTTGCTGGACGAATACGTCGCCCGCTTCCGGCCGCAGATCATTCAGACCAGCGCGCCGAGCCTCGCCGACGTCCTGATGCCGCCGGCGCGCCGCTACGGCATTCCGTACGTCACGCTCTTTCACGCGCAGTTGGGTTCTTCGCTGCCCGCAAAAATAGCGCAATGGCTGAACGTCCGGCGGCTCACGCGTGGAGACTGGGCGCGAATTGCGGTTACGAGCGAGTATTGGAAAGACCGGCTCGTCAAACAACATGTGCGCGCGGATCGCATCCACGTGATTCCGTCCACCGTCGCAGCGATATTCGCCGGCGGACCGCTCCCCGGCGTCCCGCGCGAGGCAAATCATTTTTTGTTCGTCGGCGGCCTCGATTCCGTGCAGAGCTACAAACGATTCGATCTCTTGCTGAGCGCCTGCGCCATGCTCGCGAAAGAAACGCCGGCGCAGCTATGGCGCTTAAGCGTGGTCGGCGACGGCAATCTGCGATCGCATTTCGAACGCGCCGCCGCGGATGCGGGACTGAGCGAACGGATCTCCTTTCTCGGAAGCGTCAGCGACGAAGAACTGCACCGCTTATACTCGGTCGCAACGGTGACGGTGCTGCCTTCTTCGGATCTGCGGGAAGGATGGGGCCTCGCTCTGGCCGAGGCGCTGTGTTGCGGCTGCCCGATCTTGCTGACCGACGGGATCGGCGGGGCGAGCACGTTCGGGCGCGCGCCCGGCGCCGTTATGGTTCCGCGCGGACGGCCGGAGACGATCGCGGACGGCCTGCGCCGACTCTTGCAAGCTCCGGACGGACGCAACGCCGAGCGGATCGCGTACGGCGCTTCGTTTCACGCCGCGCACGTCGTGTCTGCGTATGAGTCTATGTATGCTAGCGCGCTCGGCGGAGCCTAAACGCTAATGCTGGAACGCCGGCGAATAAAATCCACGAAATTTCCTACTATTGCAACGGACCCGACGAAATCACTATGCCCTGCCCGGCCGTCGCCGCATAGAGCTTGTCCCCCGACCACGCCAACCCGTGGATGTCATGCGAAAGCATATATTGGTCCATGCGAGTCCAGGTGATTCCCAGGTCAGTTGAGATATAAAGTCCGTTCTCCGTGGCGAGGGCAACCATTGGTATTGCGCCGCTCGGATCGAAGCTCAACTTTTCCGGTGTAGGGAAATACCAGGCCGCCGGGCCCGATTCGGGTACCGAACCCATGCACGCTGCGCAGGATTGCAAAGAGATTGGGCCTCCAGGGCGGGCCAGTGGCAGCCGGTCTCCGTCAAAGGGGTGCATGAAAGGGCTGCCGCTGAAACGCAACTGTATCTGCGCTTGCACGGGGCGCGTAACCTGGCTGAACGTTTTCCCGCCATCGACGCTTCGCAGTATGTCGACGCCGCCGCCACTACCGACAAAGTCTTGCTCAGCCACTAGCACGATCTGAGTATTCTTGGGATCGTAGCTAAGGGTGACGCTGTAAGATATTTCCTGCGCACTCGGCGTCCAGGACTTTCCCCCATCCGTTGTCACGTAGAAATTGAATGCGCCTGACGCATCCGGGCCCGCGCCGACGATGATACGCTGACCATTCATCGGATCAACGTCAATCATGTTCACGTTTGAGAATGGCCAGCCCGCTGGACCGAAGGTCATGCCGGAATCGTTGCTCTTCATCACGCCGCTAGAGGAAATCGCATAGACGACAGCAGCGTTCGCTGGATCAACGGCGATGCGGTCGACAGAAAAAAACGCGGCCGTAAAGTGTCCGGTCGTCTGCCAGGTATGGCAACCGTCACTCGAGGTCTCAAAACCATTTGCGTCGTATCCGTAGCAATATTGTGGATTGCCGGGGTTAATCAGCGCTACGCCGTCTTCGACGAAGTTTGCACCATGAAGGTCTGCATCATCCCAGGTGGTTCCACTGTCAAAACTCACGTACGCACTAAAGTCTTGAAGCATAGCGAGTACGGTTGAGCCGTGGACTGAAACGGAGGTCGCGTAGTTCATTGAGAGATTGCGCGTCAGCGCTGCCGGAGCGGCATTAGCGTTGGAGCAGTCGTCAACCTCGTATAAGCCTTGGTCGCCCGCGATAAAGCACCGGTCGCCGCCAAGTCCATTGGGAACAACGGTCAGGCTGCGTTCATCGCTGAAACCCGCTCCGAGATTCCACGTTGCACCGCCATCCTGGGTGTAGTATTGCGTTTGGTTGTAGACGCCAGCACCACCAACATACAAGCGGTGCGCGACCGTGGCACTAAAGGCGACGACCTGCGCGCCACGCGCCGCAGGATTTGGCGCCGAAACCCACGTTTGGCCGCTGTCAGTAGACCTATACAGCACCTGAGAAATGGAAACGTTCACGGTCGCATATAACGTTGAGGGAGTCTGGGGATCCACCGCTAAAGCGTGAATTGAAGCGGTCGTCGGCGAGCCACGAGTAATCCACGAACCATTTACAAACTGGAGCACTTGCCCGCTTTGCAAACCCGCAAACAGTCCATCCGTCCCCGCAGTAATAGCGTTGGCCGGCGAACTCGTTTGTTCACTCATCGCCCAAGTCGCTCCGGCATCCGTCGATGCATATACGCCGACAGACGTTGCCACATAGACGGTGCTACCGAGCGCCGCGAACTGCGTTGCCTGGTTTGACGTATTCACGTTCAACCACGTGCCCCCGCCGTCGGCGCTTCGGAATACGCCGCCAAGCAACGTCGCGGCCAGCACAAGATTCGGATTATTCGGATCGACCCAGAGATCGTTGACGATGGTATCCGAGAGCCCATCGTTCACGGAGGTCCAAGTGCTGCCGCCATTCAGGCTTCTATAAACGCCTGTGTCGGTCTCTACCTCGTTGCCGCGGCCGTACCCACCAGCTAGGTACATAATTTGCGGATTGCTTGGAGCAACCGCAAGAGCCTGAACTTTGCCCGACGACCCGCCGTACGGCCATAGGTTTGTGGGCCCCAGCGAAATAAAGACGACGGGGTTAAGCCTTCCAGAACCTGCGCTGAAGATTATCGGTGTCGTATAAATCGCGCCCGTTGAGCTCACGACGTAAAGAACCTGGCCCGCTGTTGAAATGCCGACGCCCGATCCGCCTTGGGCTGTCCACGAGGCCGCATCCAAGTTGTAATAATAGATGCTGTTGCCGGCCGCATTCACCGGATACCCCAGGACCGCAATGCCGCCCCCGGCTGTCGGCGCGATTCCGGACGCGCTCCCAGGCACCTGCACGAAACTGTTATTCGTATTCTCATGGTAAATGTTACCGATGGAATTCAGAATGTACAGACCATTCGCTGATACAGTTCCGCTGGAAAGCGTATAGCCGTTGGTATCCCATGACGCTGCAATCTTCGTTCCCGCGCCGGGCACTTGCGTCCAGCCACTCGCGTAATGCCAGATCGCCTGGTCGCTGCCGGCTGAATTGCCGTTGGAGAGCACATAGATCGAGCCGTCGGAAGCGACGGTAATATCGCTGCATCCGCCGCCGAGCGCCGTCCATGTTCCACCGCTGTAGGCGTATGCGCCACCGAGCGAGTTAATCGCGTAAAGCAACCCGCTGGGCGCAACGGAGAGTTTCGCAGCCAGGCCTGAAATGTTCGCCCACGTTCCGCCAACATAGTGCCAGATGTACTTGTCATTGCCGCTTGGCAGCGTAGAGAGCGCCCAAAGCGATCCATCGGGGCTGGCTGCAACCTGGCTTGCCGAGCCCGAGATCTGCGTCCAATTCAAACCTTGGATGGCGCTTTCAGTGCGGACCGGTGACTGCATCGCGCTGGAGTTCAGAATTGCCGTCTGCGCCATGGGCGGTGCGGGAATCGAACCGGGGGATACAGACGTTGGCGTGACCATCACGACGCCGCCGCCCGTCGGGTTCACATGGCCCGAACCCGAGCATCCGGTCAGCGCAACGCTAATAGCAAGTGCTGAAAAGCAATAAGTACGAGAGCTCATAATTGCCCCATAGCGTTCAAGCCCCTCAAACGCTCCGAGCCGCTCTTCAGCGCGAGAGATGGTGAACCTGCCCTAGCCTAAGGGAGTAGCTTTATCTAGTGCCGCTCAAGCGACCGATGCGAGAAAACGGTACTGACATCGGTCGGACGAGCCCAAACCTAGTGTTGCGCGAGCCCACCGAATAACGCGAACGTACCGCTGCCGCCGTCAACGATCGAAACGGCCGCACCGTTGTTAGGCGCTAATCCGAAGAACGAGAATCCTCCGACCGGCGGAGTAAACGGGCTCACATTTCCGTTGATAGCCAGGTTTATCGCCGTAGCGACCCCCGTTAACGTTGTCGTCGTTCCGAACTGATCCACATACGCATGACGCGTGTTGAACGTGCCCAGGGTGAACATCGAGTTCGGCGGAGTGATCTGCTGCGAGTTCGTCGCCATCGCGACGGCGAAATCGCCCATCAGCTCGCCGGCCGGTTCTCCCCCGGCGTTGGCTTGGAGGTTTGCGAAACCGGTTTGCTGGCTCGTCTCCATCCCTTGCGTGTAGGTGTCGCCGCTAAAACGGTCGCGCAGATAGCGCTGGAACAGATACGCCGAGCCGTAGCAGCCGCCGCCGCAATTATATTTTGGCGTCGTGCCGTTGCCGCCCCAGTTCGACGGATCGATCCCGATGAACCCGGAGAGACTGTAGTTCTGCGGCGACGATAAGTACTGCTTCGCGTGCTGCATTGCATCCGCTACGTCAAAGGCCTGCGTCGGATGAAGCGTGTTTACCGCGAGGTCCTGCGACAGCATCGAGAGTCCTTCGTTGATGAACGTGTCCTCGAAACCGCTGAACGAGTAGCTGTTCGCAGCCGGCGGCAAGATCGAGTGGTTTACGAAATTGATAAGGTGCTGGAATTCGTGGGCCGGTCCGCGCACGAGGTCTTCGTTGAGCTCGTAATTTGCGCCGTTGCTGTTGAACCATCCGCAGTAAATGATCGGCGCCTCATTCGACATGGGGATTGGGGTGACACAGTTCCAGACGGCTTGCGGCGTATAGTTGACGGAGTTGAAATAACCGCCTACTCCGCTGCCGAGGTTAGCCGAGTTCAGTATCTCGAGGTTGATGCGCCGGTCGGTCGGTTCCGTAATGTATTGACTGCTGCCCACACCAAGGCTAGACCCAGACGAAGTGCAGGTGTTGTAGACGACCGCGAGGCCCGGTGCGTTGTTGGCATAGTCCGGCGAGGCGAAGTGCGTTGTATCCGACGTATACGCGTTCTCCAAGTTGGCGCCGAGCTGCGTAACGGTGGCCGCGAGCGACCCACTCTGGAACGCAGGCACCGACGCATTGTTCAGCAGGGTATTGTCGATCCACACGTTGCCGTGCGCTGTTTGGAATTCAAGCGTTGACGGCACCTGCACGTAGGTCGTGGAGCTGCTGCCGATGCTGAACGTTGCCGTCCAAATGTTTGCCGTGTTTCCCACGACCGGATTATTCGGAATCGTGCTCGTGAGCGGACGGCGCGGTAGCGAAAGACCAGCGGGATGCGGCAGCCGCTGACGCATCTGCTCGACCTGCCACGTCGTATCCGGACCGTCGTTGGGGCTCTGGATATTGGCGCCGCCGTCGACGGCAACGTGTTGCTGGGACGAGCTCATCGTTTGCGCGCCGATCGATTGCGCCGTCGTTCCCGAGCCAATCGTAAGCGAGCCGAAATTCATCGTGCCGCTTTGGCCGGTGGCCGTTTGATCGGCGGCTTCCGAGATCGCGACGCCGAGAATGCTCGACATGCCCGTGCCCTCGGTATCGGTTACTTTTAACGCCGAGAGCTGGCGCATGTAGCCGACGCCAACCGCAGCCGGCAAGAGCGGCGTCGAATAAATTGCAGTCGCTGACTTCGGCGAAACGGTTGGGAATCGACCCGGAGAAAATCAACCGCTTCGGCGGCGCCGTCGCGATGGGCCATCCGATCGGCGCTTCGGGCGCGCGCCTTATCGGGACCGTCATCAACCAGCTGCGCAAGCGCGGCGGCGGCTACGGGATCGCGGCGATCTGCAGCGGCGGCGGCCAGGGCGACGCGGTCTTGATTAAAGCCGGCTAGCTCAGGCTAAAGCACCCGTCCACCGGGGCCGAAGAGAAGATCGTGACGTTCCGCGCGCCTCGCATATTTCTGTGTGTAATCCTGGCTTGGGTCGCCGGGTGTTCCTCGCATGGAATCGTGCCGCAGCAGCTGGCCGCGATGAAGACTCCGCAATCGGTTTCGCCTGCGCTGATTCCGCCCGCGCCCATGGCCAAGACGGCGATTCTGCCGTCCAGCGCGATGCGGTCGCCGATCATTTCCATGAGCGCGATTCAAGGGCTGAATTGGGCGCAGATTCCCGGCGCGGCCAGCCAAGTTGCCGCAGCTCCCGACGGATCGCTCTGGGCGCTTTCGACCGCGCCGAACGGTCCCGATAAATACATCTGGCACTACGCATCCGGAACCTGGACGAATATTTCCGGCTTGGCGCAGTACATCACCGTGACTCCCGGCGGCACGCTCTATGCCGTCAACTCCGGCGGCGGAACGTTTTCGTACAACGGCAGCAGTTGGACGGCGCTGGGCGGCGGCGCCGCCGGGATCACCGCCGCGCCGGACAATTCGATTTACGTTCTTTCCAACGGCGGTCCGCCGGGCAGCGATCAAGCGATCTGGCACAACGTAAGCGGAACCTGGACGCAGGTGCCGGGATCCGGCGTAAAGCTCGCCGCTTCGTGGGACACCGCGGGTCCGTTTGCGGAAACGATCGGCACGATCAGGTCGGGCGGCCTCTACATTTTGAATTCGTCCGGCACGATTTTCTACGAAAACTCCGACGGCAGTTTCGCGCAGTTGCCGGGTGGCGCATCGGCGATCGCGCCGACGACTACGCTGCATGGAACGTTCGTGCTCGGATATCCGACCGACTCAAACGGCAACGCGATCTTCTATTTCGATTTGAACGCGTCGCAGTGGTACGTGCAAAGCGGCCAAGGCGTCGCGATGTCGGCCGGCCCCACGAACCTCTACGTTGTAGCGTCGAGCGGCGCGATCTTTTCGACGCCGGTGAACGTCGTGCCGCAGACGCTCTACGTCCCGAATTACACGAGCAGCAGCGCTGCATCGATTTCGCAGTGGCCCACCAACGCCAACGGCAACGTTGCGCCGAGCACGCAAATCACCGGCGTTGCCACGACGCTGGTCGGGCCGACTGCCGTCACGCGCGACGCGAGCGGAAATATCTACGTTGCGGATTTTGACGCCAGCGCCGTCGACGTGTTCGCCGCCGGTGCGAGCGGCAACGTCGCGCCCATCCATCACATCAACGGTTCGCTCACCGGAATAAGCGGCGCCGAAGGCATCGGCGTGGATTCGGGCAGTAACATTTATGTTTCGAACCGCAATGCAAACACCGTGGCGATTTTCGCGGCCGGCTCGGACGGCAACGTCGCGCCGGCGCGGCTCATCAGCGGAGCGGCAACCTTACTCTCCTCACCGCAGCAGATCGTCGTCAACTCGGGCGGAGATTTTTACGTCTCCAATAGCGCCAATGCATCGATCGAATACTTCGACTCATTGGCCAACGGAAACGCGGCGCCCGTGCGCGTGTTATCGGGCTCGAATACCGGTTTGACTCATACGTTCGGCATGGCGGTAGATTCGGCGGGCGTGATCTACGCGCTCAACGGCGCCGCGATCACGATCTATCCGGCCGGCTCGGACGGCAACGTCGCGCCTACGCGCACGATCTCCGGCTCGAACACCGGCCTGACCGGGAACGAGGGCATCGCGGTCGACAACTCAGGCTCGTTGTACGTGACCGAGTGCACCGCGCCCAACTCCGTGCTGGTCTTTTCAGCGACCGCGAACGGCAACGTTGCTCCAAGCCAAACGATCAGCGGCTCGGCTACGGGTTTAACCTGCCCGCTCAAACCGGCGGTTTTCTAGAAGAGGGCACCGAAGCACTCAGTCTGCCTCTGCTTTGCTTAGGAGCGTCTATGGCAATCCGCTCGTCCCGCATTCTTGTACCGCTCTTTTTAGCGCTGTTTGCCGCGGGCTGCTCGTCGCACGGCGGTGGGTCGGCTTTGCCGCCCGCGATGCAGCTGACCATGCCCGAGTCGGTCTCGCCCGGGTCGATCGTTCCGCCGCCGATGGCGGTTACGGCCATCCAGCCGGCGAGCGCAATGCAGTCGCCGGCGAGCGCCGGTGTGAAGCCGATGAGCGCGATCGCGGGCGTGACCTTTTCGCAGATACCGGGGTCGGCGAGTTCTGCTGCGGCGGCGCCCGACGGTTCGCTGTGGGTGCTTTCGAATGCGCCGGCCGGAGCCGACAAATACATTTGGCATTACGTCGGCACCACATGGACCAACATCAGCGGACTTGCCAACCACATCAGCGCCGCGCCCGACGGCTCGCTCTACGCCAGCAACTCCGTCGGCGGCGCTTATCACTATGTGAGCGGCACGTGGACGGCGCTGGGCGGCGGCGTCAGCGATATCGCGGCCGCGTCGGACAATTCGCTCTACGTGCTCTCCAACGGGCAGACCGCCGGCAACAATCAGGCGATCTGGCACTACACCACGGGCTGGACGCAGATACCCGGCTCGGGCGTGCACATTTCGGCCTCGTTCGACGTCGGCACGCACGCCGTTTCGGGCGGAATCGTCGGGCCGGGCGGCATCTACATCGTGAACTCCGCCGGGTTGATCTATTACACGCCCGGCAACGGCAGCTACATTGCGTTTCCCGGAGCCGCGGCGCAGATCGCGCCGTCGGTCGGCGGAATTTTCGCGCTGGGTTATCCGTCGAGCGGTTCGGGCACGGCCATCTATTACTACGATCTCGATAACCCCGGCTGGACGCAGCCCGGCGGCACCGGCATAGGCATCTCGGCCAGCCCGACCCTGCTGTACGTCATCTCTTCAA
>JAAXMC010000044.1 GCA_013036315.1 Vulcanimicrobiota bacterium | reverse complement strand
GCGCCGTTGACGCGCAACGCTATCGACAGATTTTGCGCGTCTCCGATCTCACCGGCCGGAACTATCCAGGGTCCGATCGGAGCCGCCGAATCCAAGCTCTTTCCTTTAAACCATTGCACGTGCGCGCGCTGCAAATCGCGGGCCGTTATGTCGTTGAAACACGTGTAGCCGAAAACTGCGTCGAGCGCATGTTCTTTCGAAACGTCTTTGACACGCACGCCGATGACGACGGCCAGTTCCGCTTCCCAGTCGTATTCGTGCGAGACTCGCGAAGAGAACTCGAGGGTCTGCTCCGGATTCGCGATTGCGGTTGGAGCTTTGGTAAAGAATGTCGGCACGTCGGGAAGTTTCAACTCGCGCCCGGTCGCGCGCGCGCCCTCCAACGCGTGATCCAAATAGTTACGCCCAACGCAAAAGGTGTTTTTATTCGGATGAACGGGCGCCGCCAGCGACACATCGGCGAGCGCATAGGATTCCGGCCGGTGCTGCTTCGCGCGCCGCTCGGGCGGCAGCGCAATATATTCGATCAACGTGCTGCAATCGATCGCGCCGACCCGGTCTCCCTCAAGATAGCCCGGACGAAGGCGTCCTTGGTGCTCGAACGTTACGTAGCGCACGCCCGGCGTTATGGGTGCGGCGAGGGCGAAGCGGTTGGCTTGGTGACGGATTTCTTGAGAGCGGCGTTGATGTCGGGCAGGTTCTTGTTTTGCTCGGCCTGTTTCTGCTGCTCGGCTTTCAGCCGCGCCAACGCTTCTTGCGCGGCTTGCGCCTGCTTCTTGGCGTCGGCGATGATTTTGCTGGCAGCGCCGGGTTGGTTCGCCCAGCTGCCGCCGCGCTTGATCAGCGAGAACGTGCGTTTAACGGAATGAGTGGCCGGATTGTAGTCGTAGTTCACGCGATACAAACCGACGATTGCCGTGACGGCCGCGCCGCGTTGATCCCGGATCCACATCTGCAACGCGTTACCCATGACCATGGTGTCGAAGGGTGCGTCGCCCGAAAGATTTCCATGTAAGACGTGCACGACTTGCCCGAGTTTGTTCACCTCGACTTGCAGATCGACGTGCAGCGCTTTAGACGGCAGTTTCGGCGTCGGCGCTGCAGCCGGCGCGTTTGCGGCAGCTGCCGTTGCCGGAAAGGCCAAGAGGGCGCCCGCGAGCGCGACGATGCGATACAGTTTCGAACGCATGGGATGCTCTTCGCTGCCGAAGCGCAGGCGCCTCATGCGGCCACCGTCGAAGGCCGAGCGCTCATGTCTGGGTGTTTTCTTATCCACGCCGGTTCTAACGTATCGGCCGCTTCCGTTGTTTCGCGTCGGGGCGTGCGCTGATGGCCAGTCTCATGCTGCTCGACACCTACGGCCTCGTCTATCGAGCGTTTTTTGCGCTGCCGCCCCTGACCACGACGCGCGGCGTGCCGATCAACGCCGCGTACGGTTTTACGATGATGCTCAACAAGATCATCGCCGACGAAAAGCCCACGCACGTCATCGCTGCGTTCGACAAGGGGCTGCCGGCGCACCGCGTTGCGCTGTACCAGCAGTACAAAGCGCAGCGCGATCGCATGCCCGACGACCTCCGGCCTCAATTTGCGCTGGTTCGGCAAATCTTGGAAACCAATCGCATTCCGATCCTCGAAATCGAGGGAGAGGAAGCCGACGACGTGATTGCCACGCTGGCGCGGCAGGCGAAAGAAGCCGGCGAACGCGCGTTAGTGGTTACGGGCGATCTCGATTTGCTGCAGCTCGTCGATGACGCGACGACCGTGCTGATGACGAGACGCGGGATTACCGAGCTCGCGCGCTACGATGTCGCGGCCGTGCGCGAGCGCTTCGATCTCGATCCCAAACAGCTGCCTGACTATCGCGGCTTGAAAGGCGATCCGTCGGACAATCTGCCGGGCATTCCGGGCGTCGGCGAAAAAACGGCGATCAAACTGATCAAAGCCGCGGGTTCGCTCGATGCGCTGGTTGCCGATCCGTCGCTGGCCGGATCGCCCAAACTGCAAAAACTCGTCGAAGAGTACGGCAAACAGGCATTGGTCTGCCGCGACGTGTCGATCGCGAACGACCATTTGGACCTGGCCGTGGATTGGCCCGAAGCGCAATATACGCCGGCCGGAAACGACGAGCTGTACCGCCTCTACAGCGAGCTCGAATTCAAGACGCTGCTCGGCCGGCTCAACGTTCCGGCGGAGCTTCCGCTGTTGCACGCGCAGGAACGATTGACGGGCAACTACCGGTCGTTCATCGCGGCGACCGATCCGCCCGAATACGCGCAATTGGCGCGCGAGCTCGAGCAGCTGGCATCCGCTGAACGCCTCGGCTTCGCGGTGAAATCCGACGGCGAGATTGGGATTTCGAGCGCCAACGGCAACGGCTTGTCGTTCTTGGCCGGGTCGCTCGCACACGATCCCGTGCGCTCGGCCTTTGAAAAGCTGTGGCTGGGCGGTCAGCGCCTGGCCGCGCACGACGTCAAAGCCGTACTGCACGTCCTGCACGACCGCGGCTTTACGGTGCGTCCGTTTGCCGACGACACGATGATCGGCGCGCATTTGCTCAACCCGTCGCGGAATTTTGCGCGGATCGAAGATGCGGCGCAAGAATTCCTCGCGCTGAGCGCCGGGGAAGACGTCGCTGCGCAGGCCGATGCCGTGATGCGGCTGACGGAAAACGAACGCGCCGAGTTGGAGGCGCGCGATCAGCTGCGCCTATACGAAGACGTTGAAGTGCCGCTGGCGCCGGTTCTCGCGCAGCTGGAATGGACCGGCGTCGCGATCGATCCGGCAGAACTGACGCGCCTTTCAAAAGAAATCGACGCGGCGATCGCGCGGCTGCAGCGCGAGATTTATGAATTGGCCGGCGACGAGTTCAATATCGGCTCCCCCCAGCAGCTCGGAAACATCCTCTTCGAAAAACTCTGCCTGCCGCAAGGCAAGAAGACGAAGACCGGCTGGGCCACGGGCGTGGAAATTCTTGCCGGGCTGGCGCGCGACTACCCGATCTGCGCGCGCGTCCTCGAATACCGCGAAGTCACCAAGCTGAAGAACACGTACGTCGACGTCATCCCCGCGCTGACCGATCCGCGCGACGGGCGCCTGCGTACGATCTTCAACCAAACGAGCACGGCCACGGGACGCTTGAGCTCGACCAATCCCAACCTGCAGAATATTCCGGTGCGCGGCGAGCTGGGGCGCCGCATCCGCCGCGCGTTCGTGGCTCCCGGCGAAGACAGTGTCTTGCTGGCGGCGGATTACAATCAAATCGAGCTGCGTCTGATGGCGCATCTCTCCGGCGACGAAGCCATGCGCCGCGCATTTCATGAGGGGCAGGACATTCACGATTTCACCGCGCGGCAAATTTTTGCAGTTCCCGCAGACGGCAGCGTCGATCCGAATCAGCGGCGCATGGCAAAGTCCGTCAATTTCGGATTGCTTTACGGCATGTCGGACTTCGGGCTCGCGCAGCGTTTGGAGATCGGACGCGCCGAAGCACGCGAAATTACGACGGCGTATTTCGCGCGGTTCCCGAGCGTACGCGCCTACATCGACGGCATCATCGAACAGGGACGCGAGCTGGGATACGTCACCACGATCCTCGGGCGCCGCCGGTATATGCCGGCGTTGAAGTCGAGTAATTACATGCTGCGTTCGGCGGCAGAACGTGAGGCGACGAATGCGCCGCTGCAAGGCAGCGCTGCAGATCTCATGAAGCTCGCGATGGTGCGCGTCGACGCCAAACGAGCCGAACAAGGATTGAAGGCGCGCATGCTGCTGCAGATCCACGACGAGCTTATTTTTGAAGTTCCGCGCGCCGAGTTGTCCGATGTGGCGGCCATCGTGCGGACGCAAATGAAAGACGTCGTGCAGCTCAGCGTGCCGCTGGACGTGACCGTCAAGGTCGGGAGAAACTGGTACGACGTGGAAGAGACCGCGGATGTTTGAGGCGCTCGCGATTGGCTTGGCGCTGGTACAAAGCTCACCGCAGCCGATGCCGACGCCGCAAAAGCTCGCGATGGTGGCGATAGCAGCGCCGCGCGCGCACCTGCGCGTGCAAGTGGCGCGAACCGAAGCGCAGCGGGAGCGCGGGCTGATGGGTGTGCGCTACCTGCCCGCACACACGGGGATGCTCTTCGTGTTCGATACCGACGCGCCGATCGAGTTCTGGATGAAGGACACGCTCGTGCCGCTGGATATGATCTTCATCGGAAAAGACGGGATCGTGCGAACGGTGTTTGCCAACGTGCCGGTCGTGCCGGCCGATACAGCCGACGATCGTATACCGCGGCGCGACGGCTTCGCGAAATTCGTGCTGGAACTGCCGGCGAACGAAGCGGCGCGCGATGGTTTGACGACGGGCACAAAAATCGGCAGCCTGCCGCATTGAGGTGGGTCGCACTGGCTGCGGCACTTTTTGCGGCCCTTTATTGGATGCTGGATCTCAACAAGTTGTATGCGCTCGAATATCAACTTGACAACGGGATCTTTCTGCAGATGCTGGCGCACGTCGCCAAGGATGGAAGCGCATTCAATTGGGCCGAGGGTCAATCTCATTGGTACGTCCATGACTCGTGGCTGCTTATCGTTCTCGCACCGTTCGTCAAGCTTTATCCGTATCAAGAGACGATCGTTGCCGCGCAAGTCGCGGCTGTGGCGGGCGCGTCCATCGCGCTCTACCTGTTTGCGCGGACCATCGGCGTGGATCGTACGCCGCCCGTGTTGCTGGCCGTAGCCTACTTAATAAGCCCTTCCGTTCAGGGATTCGCCTACGCCGACTTCTCGGAGAGTCACTTCGAACCGCTGCTGATCTTTGCGCTGGCGATAGCGGTAGCGCGCCGCTCGTTCTGGGGCACGCTGCTCTGCGCGCAGGCGCTCATGGGCGTGAAGGAAGACATCGCGCTCTTCCTGATTTGGTTCGGCGTGGCCGGCGCACTTTGGTACGATCGCCGGCTGGGCACTTCGGTCGCACTGCTGGCAGTTGCAAATACGGTCGGCTATTATTCCATATTGGCACTGCACGGGTCGCATCCGACGTCGGCGCCTTTTTATGCGTTGCCCCCCTATCCGCTGCAAAACATTGCATTTCTGCTCGAAGTGCTCGCGCCGTTTGCGTTCGTTCCGCTGCTCTTGGGACGGCGCGTGCTTCTGGCGCTCCCGCTTCTGATCGAACTCTTTTGGGGAAACTACGCGCATGGTCCCTATCCGCTCGCGCGCGCCGGCGTGCACTACACCGAAGCGTTGATTGGGCTTATTGCAGTCGGTGCGGCTATCGGCATTAGGAAACGGCCAAACCTCGCCAAGTGGAGCCTCGTCTGCGCGTGCTTCATGGCGCTGTTTTTTAATACGACGGTCCTGCATTTCGGCCGTCATTTGTATAAGCCGCAATGGGCGAGATATGAACGCGCGCGCGCGCTCGTCCCTTCACAAAAGCCCGCGCAGTTCGATCCGTCTACGCTCGGCCAATGGGCGGCTGCCGCCGGCGACCTCAATGCGCACCAATGGTATTATAACCCCATCACCGGCTGGTCACGTTCGAAGTAACGCCGTGACGAAGTAACGATGCCGGAATTGCCTGAAGTCGAAACGATCGTTCGCGGTCTGGCCCGGAGCATTTGCGGCAAAACGATTGCCAAGGTTGCGATCGGTCTTCCGAAGATGGCGGTTGCGCCGGCGGGCGTCAATTTTCAGAGGGCGGTTCGCGGCGAGCGCATTTCCTCGGTCCGGCGGCGCGGGAAACTTACGGTCATCGGTTTGGAGTCGGGCAGGCGCTTGATCGTCAGTTTGCGCATGACCGGGCGCCTCGTTGTGCTCCGGCCGGGCCGAGCTGCGATTCCTTACGAACACATTTCGCTTTTCTTTACCGATGGCAGCCGCTTGGCGTTTGCGGATTCGCGGCAATTCGGGCGCATGCGCCTGGTCGAGCGCGACGAAGCCTGGGATGCGCACCTTGGCGTCGAGCCTCTTTCGGGGGACTTTACTCCTGAGCGCTTTATCGGTATGCTTTCGGGGCGGACGACGCCCATCAAGGCGTTGTTGCTAGATCAGCGGCGGATCGCAGGTGTTGGAAACATCTATGCTTGCGAGGCGCTGTGGGGAGCCCGGATCCGTCCTGGCACTCCCGCGAAAGCGTTGACCAAGCCGGCAATACGCCGGCTGCATGACGCCCTCGTCGAGGTTTTGCAGCGTTCGATCGCAATGCGCGGCACGAGCGTCGACGATTACGTCGATGCGCGCGGCCGTCAGGGCGGCTTTCAAAACGTGCTTTCGGTGTACGGGAGAGCCGGATCCGGCTGCGAACGTTGCGGGCGCGCGATCGTGCGTACGGTATTAGCCCAACGCGGCACCTGGTGGTGCCGCACCTGTCAAAGATAAGGACAAATAAATATAAAGGATGGAACTCTAAAATCTCTACAACGCCAACCGCTCCCGTGCAAGCCGAAGAAGAAGAAGATCAACTCGCACTCGAGCAGCAACTCTACGAAGACTCACTCAAGGTTCTCGATGAAGGGCAAGTCCTCAACGGACTGATCGTCGCAAAATACCAGGACGAACTGCTGGTAGACATCGGGGGCAAATCCGAAGGCACGCTGCCGTTCCGGGAACTCTCCTTAGCCATAGAGCCCAAAGATTTGAAAGTCGGCGACACGCTGGAAGTGATGATCCATCGCATCGACGACAACGACGGCACGCTCTTTCTCTCCGAGCGCCGGGCGCGCGCGCTCAAGACGTGGGAGAAAGTCATCGAAGCCCACGAACACGACGAAGTTATCGAAGCGACCGTGACGCAAGTCGTCAAGGGCGGCGTACTGGTCGATCTCGGCATGCGCGGCTTCGTGCCCGCGTCGCAGATTCGCCGGCAGCCGATCGGCAATCTGGAAGAGCTGATTGGCAAGAAACTTCGCCTCAAGGTGATCGATCTCGATCACAAGCGGCACCGCGTCGTGCTTTCGCAGCGCCTGGTGCTCGAAGAAGAGCTCAATGCCAAGAAACAAGAACTGCTCGGCACGCTCGAGGTGGGTCAGATTCGCGAGGGCGTCGTCGTGCGCTTGGCGGAGTTCGGTGCGTTCGTCGATCTCGGCGGCATCGACGGGCTCATCCACAACAGCGAGCTCAGCTACGCGCGGATTAAGCATCCTTCGGAGGTCGTGAAGATCGGCGATGTCGTCAACGTCGAGATCATGAAGTTCGATCCGGACGCGAAAAAGGTCAGCCTCTCGCTGAAGCACACGCTGCCCGATCCGTGGGACGAATACGCGAACAAGCTCTACGAAACAAACCGCTTGACCGCGCAGATCGTCAAGGTCACGCCCAATTACTTGCTGGTGGAAATCGTGCCGGGCGTTTTGGCGATGGTTCCCAAGGGCGAGTTCGATCCCGGCGCGCAGTTCAGCCCCGGCCAAGAAGTCGAGGTCACGCTGTTGACCATCAACCACTCGACGCGGCGCATCACCGCTTCGATCCAGCACGTTGCCGATATTCCCGCCGAGGAGATCGAAAAGATCGAGGTCGAGGAGCTTCCGGTTCCGGAAGCAGCCGTCGACGAGCAACCGGCTGAACCGGCTGCACCCCAGGAGGGCGAACCGTCCGAGTCGGCCTGACCGGCGGAATCGGATCCGGCAAGAGTGAGGTCGCGCGCTGTTTGGAATCATTCGGCGCGTACATCATCGACACGGACAAGCTCGCGCGCGAAGCGGTCGCGCCGGGCAGCGATGCGTTGCATGAAATTGCGCGCGTGTGGCCTTCGGTCGTGCGCATGGGCGGATTGGACCGTGGCGCGCTCGCCGAGATCGTGTTTCACGATCCGGGTGCGCGCGAGCGGCTCAATGCGATCGTGCACCCGCACGTGCGGCGGCTGGCCGGCGCGGCCGAAGTTTACGCAAAACCGGGACAGCTGATCGTCCAAGTCGTCCCGCTCTTATTCGAAACGGATTACGACCAGCAGTGCGACGCTTCGATTCTGGTCGTCGCGCCGCCGGTCGAACGAATCGCGCGGATCATGAAGCGGGACCGTTTGACCCAGGAACAGATTCGCGCGCGCATGGCATCCCAAATCGATCCGGAAGAGGCGCGCACGCGCGCCACGTACGTGATCGAAAACGATGGCAACTTCGCGCAGCTGAAAGAACGCACGCGCGAGATCTACGACAGCCTCTCGCCGGCCTAGCGTCCGCCGTTTCGCAGAACGCGGCCGGGTAGTTCGTTCGTAAATTCTCCGGCGCGCAGCACGCTGCGGCCGTTGACGAGTACGTGTTCTAAACCCGCCGGAAATGCGTACGGCTTTTCATAGGTGCCCCGGTCCCCAATCGTGTGTTCGTCGAAGATCACGAGGTCGGCGTAATTTCCGGCAGCGATCGTTCCGCGTCCGCGCAGCCCGAAGATAGCCGCAGGCAGGGAGGTCATCCGGCGTACCGCATCCGGCAGATCCAGCGTGCCGCGTTCGCGCACGAACCTTCCGATGATCCGGGGAAACGTTCCAAACGTACGCGGGTGCGGAACGCCCCGCGCGGTCGGACCTTGCAGCGCGCGAATCGACGCGTCGCTGCCCACGCAGCAAAAATCGGCGGACAGCACGGCTGCCACATCCTCTTCGCACATCGTGAAAAAAACCGCGCCCACTTCTAGTTCTTCTTCGACGAGCAGCCGGATCGCCGCGATGGGCGGCGGCAGGTTCCAGCGGGCCGCGATCTCGTCCATCCGCATGCCGGCGAGCTCCGCGTTCTTCTCCGAGCCCAGTTACCGCTTGTCAAACGAAAATGGGGATATCAGTACTCCTTGCGAACGCGACGATCGTTGACGGAACCGGCGGACGGCCGTTCGTCACCGATATTGCAATCGTCGGCGATCGCATCGCCGCAATCGGCGCTATTGGCGACCGCGAACCTCGCGAACGCATCGATTGCACCGGCAAAATTGTCGCGCCGGGCTTTATCGACGTGCATTCTCATAGCGACGAGCTGTGGCTCGCGCTTCCGCGCTGCGACGGGAAAATCGCGCAGGGCGTCACGACCGAAATCGGCGGCAATTGCGGTACGTCCGTGGCCCCGCTCTACGGCGCAAGCGCGCTCGAAGGTGTCGAGCGGAGCGCAAAGCACACCGGCATAGACGTCACGTGGCGTTCTTTAGACGAATTCTTTTCGCTCGTAGAGCGCAATCCAACGGCGCTCAACGTTGCAACGCTGGTCGGTTTAGGAACGACGCGCTCCGCCGTCGCCGGCGATTCCGAACGCAAGCTCGATCGCGACGAACTCGCGGAGCAAGCTGCGCTCGTGCGTCAATCCTGCGAGCAAGGCGCGCTCGGCGTTTCGAGCGGTTTGATCTATCCGCCGTCGAGTTACGCCGATCTCGACGAACTCGTTGCGATGGCTTGCGCTGCGCGCGACGCCGGCTCGCCGCTATATGCTTCGCACATCCGCGATGAGGGAGACGGCCTCGTCGAAGCGATCTCCGAAGCGCTCGAGGTCGGTCGCCGCGCTGAGACCGGCGTGCAGTGTTCGCATCACAAAGCCTCGGGCAAGCGCAATTGGGGAAAAGTTCATCAAACGCTGGCGATGATCGATCGCGCGCGATCCAGCGGATCGATCGCGCACTGCGACGTCTACCCCTACGTGGCCAGCTGGACGGAGCTAGCGACTATCTTACCGGCCGACGTGCGCTTCGGCGGCCGCGAGGCTACGCTGGAACGGCTGCGCGATCCGCGATCGGCGACCGCGGTCGCGCTCGCGCTAGGATTGCGGCAAGCGGG
>JAAXMC010000043.1 GCA_013036315.1 Vulcanimicrobiota bacterium | reverse complement strand
CCAATAACACGGTCACTCGCTGCCTTAATTTCCTGTTCGTACGTTGGTTCCAAGTCGCCACCTCAAATTTCGCTTCCAAACGCCTGATTTGCAGGAGCCATGGTGATACTTCGCGTCTTTTCGGCACGCTCCGTTTCAGCCAGCTCATTCTCTCGATCACTTCCCTCTCCGGTTCTCGCTGCGTCGCTAGCGATTGGCCCGACAGATCATCCGCTTGCGCAAAAAATGTAACAACACCCCCCGGGAAAATGCATTTATCGGTGCTAGAATCAGATTCCGCCGGCATACATGGGCACTGAACTAAGACGTCGCCCACACCCGGGTAATCGGGAAACCGTTTACCGCGACGGCTTGAGAGACTCGCTTCACGGCGGGTCTTTCGGCATTAATAGGGGCACCTGTTAAGGCTGCCCGGCGGGGCCGCGTTAGCGCCGCTTAATTCACGCCACCGAATCCTAAGATTGGTGCCTTAAACCGCTCAGCCATCTCTCCAAGATCAAAAAGCGTTAAGTCATTATTGACTGTGCTCGGTGGGTAGAACAGGCCGCAGATTATCCAAATGTGCGGATGCTTGTGCACCGTCCCGACGTAGAAATGTGTATCGTATTTGTTGATCATGTCGGACTCATAGCGCGCTCTGAATTTCTCCTCCCACCCGACCCCGTATGCGCGTCTCCATTTCCGGTACGATTCTGCCATTTCCCAGTCCGTGCAGGTCAATTTGTGCCCCGGACACTCATCGTGCTTACACCGGAACTGGTACCGGAAAACGTATGGGATTTTTTCTAACTCTTGTTTCGGAGTCTCGTCGAATAGATGCCTTTGCCGCAGGATCATGAGCTGGGCATCCGACCAGTTTGGACTGTCCGGCGTGATCAAAAGCTGGTCGATTGACTTCGGTCGAAAGATCCCAAGGCTTGGATAACCCCGCGCGTCTCGTTCGGCCTTCAGGCAACAAAGGCAGTGTGCGCGCATCGGGAAAACCACATCTTTACGTGCCCGCCACGCATCCTGGGTACTTAGCGGATTCGACAATATTTCAATGCTAGTGGCATCTAGTTTAAAGCTCTCGGGCCGGATATCACGCGAGGGCTTTGCTACGCCCACATTAATCCACTGGTATCTACGAAAACGCTTATCCGTCGGCAAGTAACGCCAAGGCACGGGAAACAATCGTAACCAATCGCCCGCCGCGGTTATTGCAGCGGTACAGGAAACCTCGACTCCGTTCTTAGCCGGTGACGGATAAGTTCGGACAACAATTAGAGCTGTTTTACGCTCACCACCCGGGTTTTGCATATTAGCTAAAGATCAAAGCCTCTCAGTCCCATTTGTTCTAAAGCGATGAAAAGTCGATGCCGATGGCACTCGCTTGGGTCAGCTTCCACGCACATTAGGGCGACCGGGTGTTCGAGCGAATTCATGAAATGGTGGAGGTTGCGGCCGGGGTATCGAGGCAGGATATTTTCGTCATACCAATCCCAGATCACGTTCCTCGTCCCAGCTTCAGCCGCCAGCTTTCGAACCTCGCGAGGAACTCCAAGTTCGCGTAGATGAACATAGACAAAACCGCGGTCTTCGGCATTGCGCTGCAAATTAGCTTTGCTCAATTCTGGGCGGTACATACTAACGGCGTTATATCGGATATCGACTAGCGTGCGAACATTGTTTCCTGTCAATAGCTCAAAAAAAGCGTCGATGCTTCTTCCAGTGTATCCGGCCGTAAAAAAGTGAGCTTCGTCGGGCGTACGCGCTTCGTTCCATAGTGCCTTATTCTCAGCTTGCTGCTTTGCCGAGGCGCTCGGCAAATTAATACGATTTATTTGAGGCAAGATGCGGTCAGTTTAGAGACCAATGTATGATCCCGCCCTTATCACGTTTGCGTTGCAATCCGATTTCGCTTTCAAGCTGGTGCACCCACTTATTGTTTGGAAACGCTTGCGGCATTTTGCCAATCGTTCGAATTTCGGTCCAGGTTAGCGGATGCTCGGATTCTCTAAGCGTTCGTTCAATCGTGTCCCGGAAAGTCTCGTAGCTTGTCATCGTGCCAGCCTTCTTCGGCCGATTCCAATACGGGCTCTTGCATTTTGCGCACACGAGCGGTTCTGCATCAACATTGCGTGGGAGCCACTCATATTGGCACCGCTCGCAGCGATAGCCCATTACCGTGATCGGAACCTTTGCCATAACCCGGCCATTCTACAGTTGCGGGTGTATACCTAGCGAAGTATCCCGTAGGTAGTATATACTCGGCTAGTATATGCTGCCTGAGGTAGGCCTCCTAACAAGGCAGGCGGTCAAAGTTAAACGCGCCACGGCTGGTCTTTCGAGATTAGATCGAGGGCACCGACAGAGACGACCGGCGCGGCGGCGTTAACGTCGCTGAAACGCCGACGCCCACACCGAGCGTCGTCGCGCCGGCTATTTGCAACCGCGCATCAACCGGCTTTGTTCACCCTCGCATGAAGCGCCGGCACGATAGCGTCGACCCAAAGCGGTGCGAGAGGTGCGGGCATTCGAGGACGGTTCACGTAGGCGATCGCTGCGTGGTCTGCAGCCGCGCTTTGAGCCCAGGGCCGTGCGGAAGTCCGGAATTACAGGCGGGCTAGCCTAACAGGTCGCGCAAAGAGAGGCGCAACGCCTTCGCCACAACAGATAGCGTTCGCAGCGTGAGGTTGACGTCGCCCGCTTCGATTTTCTGTACGTGGCGGACGTCCAAATTGGCGCGTTCGGCAAAGACTTCTTGCGTGAGGCCGAGGCCTATACGGCGGCGGCGCACATTGGAAGCGACGGTGCGCCTTGCACGGTCAAAGGGTGACACACCCTGATTCTGAGGCTCTGGAGCCTCCTATCCCACGCCACATGAGGCGGGTGCCACATAAGGCGGGAGGACCGATCATCGGCGGTTAAAAGGGGCCGACTAGCCGATCTAGGCTAGGCCGGGAGAGTCGCTGTGGGAAGACCGATTTCGAGCCGCGTTGCCCTTGCATTTGTCGCGATCGCATCTGTTCCGCTGCTTTCAGCGTCGCACGCGGTAGTTTTTGTCGGAGCGGTATCAATGAAGCGTTTTATCATGGCCCTCGCCTTCGCTTTTCTCGCGATCGGCAGTTTGTACGGGGTCGCTCGTGCTGATTGTGGCGCGCATCAACTCGTAGCGCGAGCGGCCCAGTTTCGAGCGATCGAAGCGATGCCGCTGACGCTGGGCAACGTTTACGGCGGATCTGTGCCATCGACCGATGCCCCACGCGTGGCCGCGCAGTTTAACTTATCGATCGGCGTGGTTCAAGTCTGTCCCGAGGATAGCCATGCGGCGACATTATCTCAAATAGCTGTTGCCGATCTTTGGACAAACGCTCTCGCGTTTCAAAACAGACTTGCGGCCTATCACTTTGCAAGGCTCGGATTGATCCGTGATCCAGCGCCTTGTCTTCCATTGTTCCTCGCCGAGCAACGTGCGGAATTTCTGGGCTTGTGGAACGTGTACGCGGGCGCGGGTGCGCGGAGTCACGCAGAAACCCTGGTGCGTAATCCTTATTTCGCTCATATCAAAACATTGTGGCTTGCCTTGGCGCAACAATTCGGCCTGCGGCTGTCGCCAGTCGGCCTAGACGCCGCTAACCAGGTACAGGTTCTGGACCGGGCCAGGGATATACGTCGAGCGCATTTGCCGGACGGTATTCGCTGCGTTGCGCTGCCAGGCGCGACCGGACAATGATGAGGAGCGGCATCGAGCAAAGTTTCAAATTGAAAAAGTTGATCTGAAACTCGTTGTGTGGAAGAGAATCAATCTCACGCCCATGCAGCAGCGCGTCGTCGATCTGATCCTCGCCGGCCGCGGCACGGCTGAGATTTGCGCCATATTGGACCGTGCCACGTACACGGTGCGAAACCATGTGAGCGCCGCCCTCCACCATTACGGCGTCTCCAACCAGGCTCAACTGATCGCGAAGCTCAAGCGCGATCGCAAGCTGGTCCGGAGTGGCCGATATAACGAGCTGACCCCAGCACAGAAGCGCGTTGTCGATCTCTTAGCAAAAGGTCTGTCCCAGGAGCAGATCGCTCGCCGGCTGGGCCGCTCGCCCTTCACCGTCCATAACCAAATCAAGGCCGCGCGGGAAACCTACGGGGTCAGAACGCAGGCGCAGTTGCTCTCGAAAATGTTCGGCATCCATCGACGATGAGCAATATCGTTTCTCCTAGCCGCAAGCTATTCGACAGTTATTGAATCGGAGGTGGATTCCATTGATCTCTCGTCGGTATCTTTCCGTCGATGCGAACGTTCGGCATTTGGCCAGAAGCTGTTCCGGCGAGCCAACTCACGCCGAGCGCATCGAGTAGGTCATGGACCGCTAATTGCGACGGGGTTTCTCGCGGAAACTCGTAAACGTCGGCGCCGCGCAGCGATTGATAATCTCGCACGGAAAGATTCGGATCGACAAACGCAATGTGACTGTAGCTGTCATCCGGGAATGATCTGCAGTACACTGCGATGGACTGAAAGTGGGGCATTGTTTGTGGCCTTTCTCCGCTTACGCGGTAAGTTGGTGACTCCTAGGGGGGAGTAAACTCGTCGACGATCATTGGAACCTCTTGTCTCTGTGTGCGTGCACCGCCCGCGCCTTGATAGCGCGCTGACCTTTGGCATACACAATGATTTCGCCCGTCCTGTCCATGTCGGCTAATTCATGCGGCAGCAGCAGGTCGCGACCTTGCTCACTGATTGAATGTGATATGTTTCCCGCAGAATCACGATTCGTGCTTTCCGCCCAGCGCGTTACCTGGCCGCAGGTATCGGATGCGAGCCGTTGAGTGGCCGCATCGAGGCTTGGAAAGAAGACCCGCACGTCGCACATTCCACTAATGGATTCGTTGGGCCCGTAGGATTTACGGATTTGCGAGAGCGTCTGCGCAAGCAGCACTGCGTGGATCGAATGTTTTCGAATCGTTGCCAACTCCTGTTCAATGATAGGGGCCCGGAGCAACGGAAATTCGTCGATCATTAACAGAATGGGCGACTCGCCCTCACGCTTCGGCGTAGCGATAAGATCATGCAAGAAACGCGTGAGCACGAGGCGCATTAGTGGGTTAAGTGCGGCTTGGTCCTTTTCGCGAACGACGAGGTACAGTGTGGTCGGTTGTATCCTAAGGTCCGCGGGAGAAATATCCGATACCGCTGTTGCGCGGGCAACATCAGGCAGGCGGAACAACTCGAAGCGATCCGTAAGGGATGACATAAATGGCGAACGCTGGCGATCCGTCATACGCGCGAATTCAGCCGCAGTCTCTTGAACATAGGGAATCTCAGATTTAAGTAGCGATTCGCACATTTCGCCTTCCGTTTTCCATGCTGGATCGCTAACGTAGTGCGCTGCAGCTTCAAGCGTTGGCGTTCCAATCTCAATGACGTGGGCGACGACCGCTGTAGCCAACGCAAGCCCCCGGCTCTCAAATATCCGGTTATCGGGGCTCATTTCGGTAAGGTCATGATCGAAAAAATAGGCGCTGAGCACGCTGCGAACGGCGTCGACATCGCCAGCTTTTATCCCACCAAGTGGATTGTAACGCGACGTTTTAGGATTGCGTGGATCGAAGATGCGAATGCGTGTATGCTGCGCACGCGCCTTTGCCGTCACGCGTGTAAGTTCGTCCGCTGGGTCGAAAACGATCGCGCTCCAATAGAGCCACGTTTTTGTCAATGTAGGGCGCGCAATGCCGTCTGTTTTACCTGTTCCCGGCGGTCCAAGGCCCAAGACGTTTTGCGGGCCGCTATGTACTAGCAGCGTCCCCGGTAGTCCGAAGAATCGCTTGGTTTGGCCAAGTACGACCCCATATTGCGCCTTGGTGAGTCGTGATCGGCCCAGATCGCGACCGGTCGCCCACGCGGCGCTCCCATAAAGATCGGAATTTTTTCGGATGCCCGCGCGGCAGAGCGACAGCGCGATGAACGACGCTAATGCAGCACCGGCTTCCCAGGGCAGTCGACGCCGCTCTGCCGCAAACGCGTTACGCGACCAAGGGTATTCATTCGAGTTGATGATCAGCCATTTGCCTGATCCATCGAAGGGGTGCAACCAGAAATCATATTCGAGCATCCATTCAATAGAAGCCCACGGCTGATAATACCGTGCATAGACCGGCGTTCCGAGAACACGTGGGTTATAGCCGTCCAGGCGCGCGTAATGCTGGGTTTCCCAGCTTAGTGCCAACAGAAAAATGACGAACGAAACAAGGTGTGCGAGAATGCCGCCGCCGCTAGCCCGCGGCGCCGAGACTATCCGTGCCATGGCTATAGCTCCCGTTCAAGGTCGTTGCGGGCTGCGTGGTCCCGCGCGTGGTCGCGTTGCGCGGCGCGCTCACGGCCAGACCGCTGCGAGCGCGAGCCTTGAATCTCGCGCAGAAGCTCCGCGTCGCGTCCGTGAGCCTCGATCACAAAGCCACGATGAAGTGCCGCGGCCATTGCCTTACGTTTGAAGTCATCGCTGCCGGTACAATGCAGTTCGGTCCAGCCCTTTACAGCGGCCAGATCCAACATGCCGCGCACTTCGAGGTCGTTGCCGTTCCGGGCGGTGATCAGATATCCGTGATCCTCGAATCTTCCGCGAGCGTTTGTGAAGGCCAGGCCATCGGGCGTGCGCTCAACCCGCCAGAATTTTGCAAGCTCGCTGCCGGCCATGTCGCGCGCATATGCTTCGGAGAGAACCTGTTCACGCGAACGTTGCCAGCTTCGAGTGCTCGGTGAACCGATCCCCAACGCATCCGGTTCGCTCGGTCGTTGTTCGACGTGGTTCGCAGCGAGCGGGCGACGCAATTCATCGGTCGCGTGTCGCTGGCGCTCGGCTTCGCGATATTGAATCTCTCGAAGGTCATTGGCAACCCGCCGTGCATCGGCGTGCAGCCGGTCACGTGACGCGTTGCGCTCTTGAACCCGGCGGCGTTCGTCGCCAGCGCGAGATCGGTGGCCCAGGCGCTCCATTGCGGTCGCGAAAGGCCCCTGTTTCGGTTCCGGCTCGCGGTCGATCCCACGAGCGGCATAACTACGATGGTCGACGTGCTCAGCGACGTGCGCAATTTCGAGGGCACTATTTACCGCACGAGCCCACTCGGGTCGCCATGTTTCCAGTAGTTCACGAGCATTCCATTCGCGCGCCTTCCCGCCGAATTTTTCGCCATCTAACTCCCGCAAGGTCAGCAAGACATGCGCGTGAACGTTACGATCGTCGCCTCCGCGGTGCGCTGAATGGATCGCGACGTCCGCAACCATTCCCCGCTGCACGAACTGTTCATGCACGAAGGCGTGCAGCATCGTGCGGTTTGCATCGAGCGATAATTCGCAAGGCAGGCTAACCTGGATCTCGCGGGCGATTTGTGCGTCCTTGCGTTTCTCGGCAAGCTCGGCTCTATTCCAAAGTTTCGCGCGATCGTAAACCCACTCCGGTGAACCTATGGGCGCCAAAATCATGGAGTCAAGCACGCCAGAGCGCCGCGTGAAGTCGAAGGTTTCGCCAGTGCGCTCGTCACGTATGCGTTCGCCTGAGCGGTAGGCTGTGGCGCCCGTGGCGCTGCGCCCGCTGCTACGCGAGATCACTTTCGCCGAAAAGCGGTAGGTTGCCATTAGAGGTCACCATCCGAGCTTTTGGTGCGCACATTGCAGAGCAATGTATAAGCGCGCCATTCAAGCGCCATGGGGGCTCTGCGCTCCGCTTCGCTCCGCGGTCCCCTCGCCCTCAGGCGTGGTCCCGAAAAGTCGTTGATCTTGCGGTCGCGAGAGCGCCGCAACCTGACGGTCCCACCAGCGAGCCAAGCCAGTCGGCTTTTGCGCTGCCCGGTCGCGCCGGACCGCGTCGAGCAATATAGCGCCGGCAACAATTTTGCGACGCGTTTCATTCCGGCGTTCCTGGGCTTGCTTTTGTGAAGCCAGCTTGGCGATGCGAGCATTAATCTGATCTCGCCGCTCGACCAGCTTTTTGAGCCGTTCATTTTCCATCTGGATTGCCGCCCGCCAGGGCCGTGCTCGCGATCGCCGCGCCGTTAGACCAATACGAAATGTTCTTTAAGCTAATCATCTCGCGCCGCCGATCTCGTAGCGGTGCTCGAAATCCGCGATTTCAGATCGTGAAATTCGGACGAGCTTGCCAATGCGAACCGCTTTGAGGCGGCCGCAAATAATCCAGCGGCGAACTTGCTCGCGGCCGGTGCCAAAATATGCGGCAACCTGTGGCATCGAAAGCCACACGCGATCGTCGAGTGATTCTTTTATGCGAGGTTCGGACTCTTGGGCTTTGCGCATCGGGTCTCCGGATGAGATCGCCACGCATGCGCTTCCGCGCACTTCATGGCTACCTCAACGCGGGACCGCTCCCTAATACGCTGATTCTGCTGACACCGACGTTCGCAACTTAGTCTGCTCGTTGGTCCCATCGTGATTACTGCCCTTGAGACGCTTCTCTACCGCGCACTTTGCGTGCAGCTCTTGTGAATCTCGGTCTGCCCTTCGCGGAAGCGATCCGAGTCTGCGGGTTCCAGGAGACTCACTTTTTTCGGTAGGCCGCACCTCGCGGGCACTGCCTGCAAAATCAGCATACCATGAGCGCCAAGGTTGCCGCAACTCACGGCACAGAGACAATGCAATAAAGATATGCCTTAATAATTCTTGCACTTCGTAACATTGTCGCCTGCGTCGCCTGCGTCGCCTACGTCGCTGCTGGCTCGCGCCCTTTTCGCGCGCACCGCGTTCATGCTAGATTATGATCATGAAAAAAAATGCGAACCGCGAAGGCACCATCTACAAAGAGACAAGAACCGTCAAGGGCAAACGATATTCGACGTGGGTCGTCGAAGCGGTGTTCCCCGATGCAAGCGGACTACCGAAGCGAACGCGTATCCGACGAGCAAAACAGAGCGAAGCCCAGGAACAACTGCAGCGGCTGCGCGATCGCATTCGCAGCGGCGCGGAACCCGCGAACGATCGCTCTAAAACCGTAAAATCTGTCCTCGAAGAATGGCTGCAAAAATCCACGCAGCGCGTTCGATCGAATACACACCGCCAA
>JAAXMC010000042.1 GCA_013036315.1 Vulcanimicrobiota bacterium | reverse complement strand
GCTCAGATTATGCTCCTTAGACTCCGGCCGCCGCAGCTTGCCTGCCGGCGTTACGCCTTTCGATAAGTGGGACCGCCGCCGCGATTGCCAGTTCGACCGCGCGGGTCATCAATTCCAGCGACATGGATGGATTGTTTCCCGCTCCGGCCGCAATGGCTTGCTCGGGCAGATAGGGGAGGTGAATAAACCCGGCCGTAACCGGGGGCGAAACCGACTCGGCAATCCCCAACGCTTCATACAGGACCTGGTTGCACAGGTAGGTTCCGGCTGAATTCGAGACATAGCCCGGCACGCCGTTGCTCTGCCACGCATCCACGATTTCCGCGATGGGCATGGGTGAGAGCCGCGCGTCGGGGCCGCCGCGCAGGATCGGCTCGTTCGTGCGCTGTTCGCCCGCATTATCGGGCTGTTCGAAGTCGAGCATGTTGACCGCCACGCGTTCCAGCGAAACGGCGGTGCGCCCGGCCGCGAGCCCGGTGCAGACGGCGAGATCGGGGTGTTCTTCATCAAATGCTTGGCGCAAGAGGGCGGCGATGCCCGACGTATCCACGGGAAAGACGCGCGCGACGACAAGACGCCCCGCGATGAGGCGCCCTTCCAGACTGCGCGCGACCAATTCGCTGGGGTTAACGCTGCTGCCGCCGAATGGCTCGAACCCCGTAACGAGAACCGTATTAGACACCGCCAAAAAGGTTAGCTGAAAAAAAGCCGGCTCCTTGAGCCGGCGGACTAGTGGTACTTGGCAGCCGCCTTAGGGGGCGGCACCTCTTTTCATCGTAACTTTAGAACGTTTATGACTATCGCTGCTTACGATGACCACCTCCTCCGTCCGGCTGTTAGCCCTCGTTCATCTATAATCTGAGGGATCCGCGGACTAATTTGAGGCGACACGTTCAGCGCTGCGGACGATAGCCCTCCATGGTCAAGATGCGCGCCTTCATCTCAATGCCGTAACCGTAGTTGTGCAGCGCGCCGGTGGAATCGACGACGCGGTGGCACGGAAAGAACAGCGGCAGCGGATTGCGCGCCATCGCTTGGCCGACGGCTCGCGCGGCCTTCGGCCGCCCGATCGTTTGTGCGACCCAGGCATACGAACGCACTTCGCCGGGCGGAATCCGCGCCGCAGCTTTGAGCGCTTCCTGTTCGAACGGCGTCAGATCGCTGATGTCGACGGTGTCTTCGTCGACGCGCCACGTCTTGAAATAATCGTCGAACACTTTCCCGAGCCAGTCCGGCGTTTGCCCTTTATCCACATGGCGATGCAGCCGGTGTTCGATCTGTTCGCGCACCTTGTCGGGTCCGTCGCCGCGATCCAGGCCGATGAACGCAATGCGCGTGCCTTTGTACCCGACGTAGATGCGGCCGAGGCGCGTCTGGACCCAGGTCAGCACGATCGGCGTGCTGCGATATTTTTGTTGTAACGTGGCGATGTGCTCGATCACGCGCTTTGCGAGATCGCACGACGGTTCGGGTTGGGGAAGGCAGGAGAGGCAGTACGCAACGCCTTCGTACTGTTCGTAGAGGTCCTGGCAGTTTTGGCAGGCGCGCAGATGGCTGTGGACGGCGGCGCGCAGCGGTGGCATTCCCTCGCGGATATCATCCCACAGCGCTTCGACTTCACGACATCGCATGGACGGTGGCTCCTTCCGGCACTACTCTGCCGATTTGCGGGCCGAGGATACGGCGTAAGATTCGCACCGCGCGATGCACGTGCGATTTTACCGTTCCGATCGGCTGATTAAGAATTTCGGCGATCTCCGGATGGCTGCGGCCTTCGATAAACCGCAGCGTGGCGGCGGCGCGCAGATGCATCGGGAGTTGGAGGAGCGCTCGCTCCACCAGTGCCATGTCGGCGTTTTGCTCGAGAATTTTTTCGGGTTGGGCGGGTCCGTCATGACGCGAACCGCGCAGCAACGCATCGGGGTCGGCCAGCGAATCGAGCGCGACGTTGGTCGGGCGCTTTCCGCGCAGCCGGTTGCGCGTGACGTTCAAAGTAATCGTGTACAGCCAGGGCTGCAGGCGCAGCTCGGCGCGCTGCTCGGGCGACATTTTAGCGAGCGCTCGGTACGCGCGCACGAACGCGTCTTGCACGATCTCTTCGGCATCTTCGCGATTGCCGGTCATGCGCAAAGCGAAACCGTAGAGCCGGCGTTCGTATTCGTCGACGATAGTGTCGAAGCGATCGACGCCCGGGGCGCCGACGCGCTTAACCGCCTTTTTCTGCTGTGCCGGTGCCGGCACCCAATACTCCCTCAGGAGCGGCGCGAGAGCGGTCATATACGCTTCCGAAACACCGCTGCCTGAGGCGAAGGTTTCACACAGGGCTGGGCGAACCCGTCCGCCATGACGCCTCAAGCGTTCATAAGAAATCCCTAGCCGTTCGGGCGCGCTGCGCCGGGCGGTTTTTGCTTGTGGGGGGTATTGATGGAAGCGATCGAGCCAAAGGAAGTTACATTCGACGCATACACGATGTGCAGTTTTCTCCCGGCTCTCGATTCCTCACGAGCTATACCTTTAGTCCTCATCGGTTACCGAAAAAGCGAAGATCCGTGGTTTGTTTGGCTGGTTCCAAAAGAAGGCATCTCATCGCAAGGCCTTACCGACGATCCGTACTACGCGAAAGTCTTACGCGATCCGTGCGGCTACATCGTGAAGAAGCTCAACAAGTACATAGAAGAATCGCGCAGCGTCATGCGCGGCATCGAGATGCTGATCGATTGCCACCAAAACCACCTCGCGTTCACGCCGCTCGTTCACATGCGCGAAGTGCCGTTTACGCACCCGATGACGGTGGAGTTACTAGCGGCAGTTTAGGGCCCGTACGAAACTTAGGGCGTCCTAGAACAGGTTTTCAAGCACAAAACTCCGCTTGACAGTTATATACTCCGCACGCTGCCAGACTGTTGGAGATTTGTACTCGATGATCTGCCCCGCAGATCCAGGTAAGATGTGCCAATAAATGCTGTTGGAAGAAAGCGCCCTTGGGTTCGGCGGCCGGGACACTACACCACCCGCCCATCGCCACTGACCAAGTGACGCGTATCGCGCGGGGAGGTGTGCGTAGCGCTGATGATTCGACGGCTCGATCAGTATTCTAGAAAGCCGCTTCGGCAGGCGCGCGAAATAGAGTAGCAGGTTCTCGCGCCCGTCAGTATATTCGCGCAGCAGCACTTGTCCGGTGGCTTCGGAGGACATCGAATCGCGAGTGCCTGGTCCAAGGACTCGGTCTAAACGCTGTGGCGTATCCCCGATCGCTATTGGCCCAACAAATAGGTGAGGACGATCCGCGGGAGCGGGTGGAACTCGCCACAGGTTTATTAACAAAAGGGCTGCATCAAGCATTTACGATCCTCACGCGACCTCGACACGCGCGCAAATGGCGCGCTGCAGGGTCGCTCTTAGACGATTACTTCAGTTCGAAATGTCTTACCCACGGAGACTTTGGAGTCTCCCGACTTGCCCAGTGCCCGGGCTTCAAATCGCTTAAAGACCTTACGTCTGGAAAAAGCTCAAAGGCGTGCTCCGCATGGATCAGGACGATCTCATTGTCGGGAGCATGTTCATTGTCGGGGGCGGGGGCATGTTCATTTCCGGCGCAGAGAAACTGCCAGTCGCCATCGGATTCACGATAGACGTACAGAATGGGCGCGCGTTTTTCCCAAACGTTCTTGCAGGCAAACCCCCTGCCGTAATCGTCGACGCTCATGCGGACCTCGACACGCGCGCCTGATGGCGCGCTGCTCGGTCGTGGTTCGACTGGCGTTCGCAAAGCGAACGCCGCTCACCATGACACAAATACAAACGTTCGATGCGTTAGTGCGAGCTCGCCTCGGTGCGTGCCGGTGAGGCGGGCGTCGCCTTGATCGTGCGCTCGTAGATTATCGTCACGGGCGAGAGGTGGCTGCCGTTTTGGAGCGTGCCCGAAATCGTGAGCGTTTCGCGCAGCGCGAGCAGCAGCGGATCGCCTTGCGTCGCGTAGTAGGCGGTGCCGCGCATGCGCATGGTGCCGCGCATCGTCATCGCGGCGCGGTCGGGTAGCGGTCCGGCCATCGGTCCGGAGGCATCGAAATTTACAGCGAGCGCCGGTTGGGAAGCAACGCGTTCGTTAGCCCCGCGGCGCAAATAGCCGCGCAGCGTGCCGCCCATGACCGGGGCCGGGAACTCGAACGGCACCGCGCCTTGCAAACGCAGGAGGTCGCGCAGGGTTTGTGCGTCGAGTTCGATGGCAAACGGCTGGTTTAGCACCGTCAGATAGTCGGGGTCGCCGTCGGTGCGGTCTTGCAGTTCGCCCTTGGGCGTGAGTATCTGGACAAAAGCGGCATGGCCGGGGACGCTCCCGCTTTCGTCGACGCGCACGTACTTGGCATCGGCCCTGAATTGCGTCTGTTTGCCCTCGTGGTGGATCGTCAGCTGCTGGGTGCCGCTGTACGAAATGTTGGTCTGCAGGTCGGAAGAGCCGATCTGGTAGCGGTCGCTCCCGCTGAGGGCATAGCGCTGATCGGCCCGGGCCGGCAGCGCAATCGCTAGTACCGCTGCCAACCCGAGGCCGACGATGCTGCGGTAGCGAGTAATGAGCGAACTCTCTTTCTTAGGCGTTCTAGGTGGATTAGGCTAATTCGCTGAATCTATTATGCCAATAAAGACGTTTAATTCAAACGTCTGAAAGTGAGATTTTGGGTACGCTTCGGTTCGTGAAAGCCGCTTGCATTGCCGCCTTCTTTGTGCTGTCCGTCGGACCGGCGGTCAGCGCTGTGCCCGCAACTGCGGCTCCCACTGTTGAAATCCCTAACGCTCCAACAACGGTTGCGGTGACGCTGCAGCGCATCTATCAGCGCGCGTACGATGAGGCCTACAGCCGCCACGCCAGGATCGAGCCCGACGGCACCACGTTCGTTTCCACGGGGGACATCGACGAAGAGTGGCTGCGCGACTCCAGCGCGGTGATGATGCCCTACATCGGGCTGGCATCGACCGATTCGTACGTTCGCAACATGCTGCGCGGCGCGATCTCACGCCAGGCCAAGTACATCCTCATCGATCCCTATGCCAACGCGTTCACGAGCGACTACCAGATCGCCGAGCGCAAGTTCGAGATGGACTCGCTGCTCTATCCGATCCGGCTGGCATACGTGTACTGGAAGGCCACCGGCGATCGCTCGATATTCACGCCCCAGCTGCAGCGCGCGATGATGACCGCGCTGCGGACCCTGCGGTTAGAACAGCATCACGACAGGCGTTCGCACTACCGCCATTCCGAGCTCGCCAACAACGGCGTGGGAACGCGCGTTGCTTATACGGGATTGGTTTGGACCGCCTTCCGTCCGTCGGACGACGCGGCGCGCTATCAGTACAATATCCCGGATAACATGTTTGCAGCAGTCGTGCTGCGGCAGTTGACCGTGATCGAACGCAACGTTTACCACGACAACGGACTCGCGCAAGAAGCGTGGGGACTTTCAGTGCAAATCAGACAAGGCATCGAGCACTACGCGCTGGTCAATGAACCGGGCTTCGGCCGGATCTACGCATATGAAATCGACGGCTTCGGCCACGCCAGCCTGATGGACGACGCCAATATCCCATCACTGCTCTCGGCGCCTTTTTTCGGCTACGTCAGTCCGCGTGATTCGGTGTACAAGGCGACGCGCAGCTTCGTGCTCTCGCCCCGTAACCCGTATTACTTTGCCGGCAAGTACGCTTCGGGAATCGGCAGCCCGCACACGCCGCACGGATACGTGTGGCCCTTGGGACTGGTCGTTGAGGCGATTACGTCGACCGACCAAAGCGAGATCGATCGCGTGATGGGCTACATCGCCGCTTCAGATACCGGCGATCACCGGCTGCACGAATCGTTCAATGCAGATTGGCCGGAATCGTATACGCGGGATGATTTTGCTTGGCCGAATGCGCTCTTCGCGCAGTTAATGCTCGCGCGCCAGGGCCGTCTGCCGGCGGTTCTGGAATCGCTCGCGCGCTAGAAAGAATCGTACGCGCGCGGTCGTGCCGCAAACCACGACTTCGTCAGGGTGCGCGAACGTGCGGCCGTCTACGTCTACCGTGAAACGTCCTGCGCGCAAACCCGCGATCGTGCCACGCAAGCTGCGCGCAAAATGCTCGTACGGCGCGCGCGCGCCGATCGCTTCGCGAACAGCGAGCGACAGAACGTGATACAAGCGAAGCGGAGTGACCGATGCAAACGCGCTGCAGCGGCTGCAAGCCACTGCGTGGAGATCGACGGGCACGCGCACCGTAATCACGCGCGTAATCTTCACGCAGTTCCGAGGACCTGCCTGCTTCCGGGGATAATCAATTTAGCGTGAACGACGACGATCTCGGACGGCGGCGGCGCTTGACTCCGTCTGGTCCGCGGCGTTCTTCCGGAGGCGGCAACAGCTGGGCGATCACGATCGCCGCAGCGATCGTTGTCGTTATCGCGGGGTGGTTCTTAGGTATGGCGTTAGCGCGTTTCGCGAACACGCCGAAGAAACAAACGACGAGTGCGCAGGTAGCGCCGTCGCCGGCTGCGTCCGCTACCGTACAACCTACGGAAACACCGGCACCAACGCCAAACCCCAAACCATCGCCAACCGCCAAAGCGACTGCGATGCCGTCGACCTCGCCGTCACCGCGGCCAACGGTGAAACCGACCGCGCGGCCCACCGCCGCACCTACGGTTGCGCCGACTGTACGGCCGACGATTGCGCCGACCGTGCGACCAACGATTGCGCCCACCCCCGTCCCGCGCCGCACGCCGCGGCGAACGCCCGCGCCGCCTGCTCCCGTGCCCGTAGGTGCGGCCGAGGTCACCGTGCGGTCCTACATCGAGGCGCTGCGCAGCGGCGATCCGCAAACGGCCGCTTCATATCTAGGGAATGGTTCGCCCGACGAAAGCTTC
>JAAXMC010000041.1 GCA_013036315.1 Vulcanimicrobiota bacterium | reverse complement strand
CGGCAAAGTGAAATTCCACGACGCGCTCAAGCGCAACTTGATCTTCGCCACGCACAGCTTGGCAACCGATGCTTCGCTCAACGAGTTTCACGCGATCGTCGCACGCGGCGTCTTACCGCAATTCAACAAGACGCTGCAATACCGCGTGCACAACCTCTTCCTGCAGAGCCTCTCACGTTTTGGATTCATCTGCTTGAGCTCGGCCGAATCGCTGCACTCGACGCCGCACGAAGGCGCCTTCAAAAAAGTGGACGACGTTTTCCCGATCTACCGCCGCATGCGCTAGCGCCAACGGGCGGCACAGAGGCATCCCGGAAAACCGCTGGCAAAAAAACGTCCATGTTTTTTTGCCGCTTGAGCGCTTTTTCGAGAAAACAAGGTTTTGAAGTCGACATCCTGTCGAGCTCGAAAAAGTCGCACATTTCCCGGAACGCCCCTGTGCCGCCCGCTGCCACAGGATGGAGAGACGACTGAGCGAATCCCCAGTTTCGCATGATTTCGAGCCACCTTATCACCGAGTTCTTTGCGTGGGCTCCGCTCACGGTGCTCGTGGTGATTTTAGTGGTCGCATATGTTATGACGCGCGGTGAGAAACAAGTAGCGGCTCCGATCGGCAAGACGTATTCTTGCGCGCGGTGCGGGCGCCGGGGCGTGCGCGAACATATGGTTCCAGTCACAGTAGAAGGCGCGGTCGTCTGGTATTGCGGACGCTGCGCGCAAACGCACTAGCCGAAGGAGTCGCAAGAAGTATGGCTTTGGATCTCTCTGCCGTTTCGTCATCCGAAAATGTCTGGCAGATGGCTCAGCAGCAGCTCGACGACGTCGCTCGTTTGATCGGTTTGAACGAGTCGATGCACGGGTTTCTGCGCGAGCCGAAGCGCATTCTCGAAGTCTCCGTGCCCGTACGTATGGATAGCGGCACCACGAAGATTTTCAAGGGATTTCGCGTTCAGCACAATATGTCGCGCGGGCCGACCAAAGGCGGCATTCGCTTTCATCCCGACGTGACACTGGACGAGGTCAAGGCGCTGGCGATGTGGATGACGTGGAAATGCGCGCTCGTGAACATCCCGTTCGGCGGCGCGAAGGGCGGCGTGATCTGCGATCCGCGAACGATGTCGATGCAAGAGCTCGAGAATCTGACGCGCCGCTTTACGAGCGAGATCTCGATTATCATCGGTCCCGAAAAAGACATTCCCGCGCCCGACGTCTACACGACGCCGCAGATCATGGCATGGATCATGGACACCTATTCGATGCAGAAGGGCTACTCGGTTCCCGGCGTCGTGACCGGCAAGCCGGTCGCGATTGGCGGCTCGCTCGGACGCGACAAAGCGACCGCGCGCGGCTGTCTGTATGTCGTCGACGAGGCGATGCAAACACTAGGCCTCACAATCGAAGGCGCGCGCGTTGCCGTGCAAGGTTTTGGAAATGCGGGCATGTACGCCGCGGAACTCATGTCGCAGCGCGGATATTCCATCGTTGCCGTTACGGATTCTAAAGGCGGAGTGGCCAATCCCAAAGGCCTCGACGTCGCCGGTATCATGGCGCACAAGGCTGAAACCGGCTCGGTGGTCGGCTTTACCGGCGGCGACCGGATCAACAACAAAGATGTGCTGGAGTACGACTGCGACGTGCTCGTGCCGGCTGCCCTCGAAAAAGTGATTACGAAAGAGAATGCGCCGCGCATTCGCGCGAAGATCGTAGCCGAAGCCGCCAACGGCCCGACGATGCCCGACGCCGACGTGATTCTGTTCGAGCGCGGCATCATGGTTCTGCCCGATATTCTGGCGAATGCAGGCGGCGTGAGCGTCTCGTATTTCGAATGGGTCCAAGATCTCCAAGAAAATTTCTGGGAGGAAGACGAAATCAACGAGCGGCTCAAGCGGAAGATGGTGCGCGCGTTCAAGGAAACCTACGATCAGGCGAAGCGTCACAGCATCGACATGCGGCGCGGCGCGTATTCGGTCGCAGTCGCTCGCGTGGCCGAAGCCACCAAGCTCCGCGGACTCTACCCGTAATGGAGACCATATTGGAGACGATCGAAGAAGTCGCGCGGCGCCCTTCGCCGGCACCGCGGCCGAACGCGTTGGCGTTCGATGGCGAGGTACTGTGGATGGGCTCGCTGGAAACGCAGCGCCTCTATGCGATCGATCCGCGAACGTGGACCGTGCGTGAAGAAGCGCAGGCCCCCGGCAAGCCGTACGGGGCCGTATCAGTTGGCGACGAGCTGCGTGTGGTATGCAGTGAGACAGCTGAAGATAACCGGGTTATTCGCAAGTTTGTTCCGGGACACGGCTTTAAGAAAGAAGGCGCGATTCCGTGCCCGGATGACACGGGCTCGTACCTAGGCTATGACGGCGACCTTCTCTACATAAGCCAGTTCTATAACCGGAAGATCATCTCGGTGGATGACGCAGGCCACTTCGGAACCGTCATCGCGGCACCGCACGACATTTGCGGGCAAGTGGTAATCGAGGGCTTGTTTTATCTGGTGACGACCGAAGACGAGGACACCGACGAGTATTTCCTCACGCGCATCGACGCGCGCGACGGCAAGGTGAAATCCGAAGACATCGCCCGCGTTCCGTTCAAGGCGCGGTCGCTGGCCTACGACGGCCGGCGTTTCTGGACAAATCATCGCGAACAACACGAGATCGTGGCATTCACGGCATCTATTCCGCAACACTGACGCCGTTCGATCGCGAGCATAAACCCGATGCTGCGCTTGCGATTCCCTATTACCGTTCGCTGTTGGATCGGGGCTGTAACGGCCTGAACATTCTAGGAACGACCGGCGAAGCGATGTCGGTCGCAGTCGCCGATCGGTTGCGTTTCATGGAATCCGTGGCCGCCGGCTTGGCGCGCAAACAGCTCATGGTAGGAACCGGCGCGACCGCCTTGCGCGACGCCATTACGTTGACGAAGGCGGCTTTCGCGTTCGGCTTTAGCGCGGCATTAGTGATGCCGCCGTTTTACTATCGCGACATCTCCGACGCGGGGATCGTGCAGTTCTTCGACGTGCTCTTGCGCTCGGCGCCGCCGCCTAAAGGCGGAATCTTCCTCTACAATTATCCGCGCATGAGCGGCATCACGTTTCATAGCGATCTCGTCGACAAACTGCTGGCGGAGTTTCCGGACGCGATCGGCGGAATGAAAGACAGCTCCAACGATCTCGCTTTGGAACGCGACCTTCACGCTCGCCATGCGGCGTTCGCAATATTCCCGGGCTCGGAGGAATTCTTGCCGGACGTTTTAGCCGAGGACTTGGCCGGATGCATTTCGGGCAGCGTCTGCCTTTGGCCCGAACTGGCGGCGCAAGCATGGAAGGACCGCGATAGCGCTAAGGCGATGCAGGTGCGCGAGCTGCGGCGCGCGCTGCCTGCCCCGCTTATACGGTCTGTTCGCGAACGCGTCGCTGCAGAGCAGAAGAACGGTGCGTGGCTGCGTTCGATTCCGCCGCTCGAGTGAGCCGCTAGACTTGAACTACTTCTTTGATTTCCGGAACGTCGGCACACACGACTTGCTCGATCGCGCCTTTCAACGTCATATTTGAGGCAGGGCAGCCGCCGCATGCGCCCAGCATTTGCACGAACGCGGTTTCATTTTCGACCTTGATAAGCCAGACTTCGCCGCCGTCCATTTGAATGCCGGGGCGAACTTTGTCGAGCGCGGCGTTGACACGATCCTCGACCTTATTGTCCATAGCCTTTCATCACTTCGTGCATGCGACCGGCCACCGCCAGCGCATCGTCCCAATCGCGCTGCCACATGTTGCGGCCGAAGATCAAGCCGACGCAGCCCGCTTCCATCGCAATCTTGGCTTTGTGAATCGTATCTTCGTCGCCCATCTTGCTGCCGCCGGAAACTAATACCAGCGAGCGGCCGGCCGACTTCACGACTTTGCGCAATCCATCCAGCTCCGACAGCTCTAGCGTGTTGTAGGGTTTCGGCATCGCCGAAGCCGTCGCGGCGTCCCACTTGGGAACGTTGAGTTTGATGACGTCGGCGCCCATCTCGCACGCGACGCGCGCGGCATAGTCGATGGCGTAAAGCGAATCGATTCCGCCCTTGGCTTTGACGGCCGTGCCGCGCGGATAAGCCCAAATCACCAACGGCATCCCGTAGCGCTCGCAGTCGCGGCGGACATCGCCGCATTGCGCGATATCGACGTCTTGCGCCGGGCTGCCCACGTACAGCGTGTAACCGACGGCGTCGGCGCCCAAACGAACCGCATCTTCAACCGACGCGGTTTGCGAACTGAAGGCGTCATCGTCGGGCGGTATGTTTGTCTTGCCGTTGATCTTGAGAATGAGCGGAACCTTGCCGGCGTATGGCTTGTGGTACTTTTCGGCCAAGCCGACGTGGAGCGCCATCCCGGAGAAATTGCCCGCGACCGCCAGCCGGTAAATCCAATCGGTATCGATCGACTCGGGGTTGCTGAAAAAATCGATCGGCCCGTGCTCGAGCCCCTGATCGATCGGCAGCAGCATCAGCGTGCCGTTTGCCGGCCCGTGCTCGTACATGAAGCGGTGCAGCCGCGCGCGCTTTCCCGTCGATAAATTGAGTTCGTCGAATGTCGGTCTACGGACCGGTGCCAGCATGGTTGCCCTCCGGCATGCCGCCTTCGCCCCCAAAGGCGGGACAGCCCTTCGCGCCTAAAGCCGAGGCAGGACATGCGGCGGCCGGAAAACGGATGAGCACCACTTTAGCAAGCAAACGGGGGAGCTTCAACAAGCACCCCGATTTCAACAAGAAAATCCTCGTCGTCGACGACGAGGCGGCGATTTTGCAGACGCTGCGCTACAACCTCGAGCGCAGCGGTTATGAAGTCGTCACCGCCGGCGACGGGCGCAGCGCTATCGCCATGGCGCAAGACGAAGAACCGGACTTGATCGTGCTCGACATCATGCTGCCGGTGCTGGACGGCATGGAAGCGTGTAAGGAGATTCGCAAAACGAGCTCGGTGCCGATCATCATGCTGACCGCAAAGGATCAAGAGATCGATAAGGTCCTCGCGCTCGAGCTGGGAGCCGACGATTACGTTACCAAGCCGTTTGCGCTGCACGAATTTCTGGCGCGCGTAAAAGCGCGTCTGCGCCGGCCGACGCCGGCCAAAGCGGATCGCGATCAGGCCATCGTCCTGGGTGGAATCGTCCTCGATCCGTCTCGCCAGCACGTGACCGTCCGCGGCAAAGAAGTAGCGCTGGCGCCCAAAGAGTTTGCGCTACTGCGCGTGTTGATGGAAAACCACGGGCGCGTGGTGACGCGCCAGACATTGCTTGATAAGGTATGGGGTTACGATTTCGAAGGCGAACAGCAAACCGTCAGCGTGCACGTGCGCTGGCTGCGTGAAAAAATTGAAGAAGACGCGCGCAGCCCGCGTCATATCGTAACCGTGCGCAGCCGCGGCTACATCTTCAAGGAGTAGACGTCATTCGCTGGTTCAGACGATCGCGCGTATCGCCCGAACCGCAGCCTGATCGTGACGAGCGAGACGAGGCACGGCATGACGATCGTTTCGATGCGCTCGTCCGCGCGCTGCCGCTGGGCGTCATCATGCTGCGGCGAACCAAACGCTTGCGTTTTGCAAATCGTGCGGCGGCTGCAATCTTCGGCTTCGACCGCGCGCGCTCCAAGGGTCTGCACCTGATCGAAACCATACCGTCGATCGATCTCGAACGGCGGGTAGACGCGGTGCTTGCGGGCGAAGCCGCGGCCGCTGCGCCGCTCGTCGTCAGCGGAAAGCGCACGGATCGGAGCTATGCCGTCTCAGTCTATCCGCTTACGATTTCGCGCGGCGATGACGAACAGCCGGGAGAAATATCGGGCGCGCTCATCATTGCGGAAGATCAAA
>JAAXMC010000040.1 GCA_013036315.1 Vulcanimicrobiota bacterium | reverse complement strand
TGCCGGTGCGGAGCCGGTTATGCAGCACGTTGCTGCATAAGGTACTCACAACGAAGGACTCTTGAGGCGGTTCGATTGGGCGATGGCGATCGCCGGTTACTGGACGATCGCCGGGCTGTACACCGATGCCGGATGGCACATACGCCATGACGTCGATACGTTTTTCACATGGTCGCACGCCCTGCTGTATTCCGGGCTGCTGCTGCTGCTCTGCCTTACCGGCGCAAAGTATCTCTCGGCGCGCCGGCGCGGCGAAACGCGACTGCAAACGGCGTTAGGCCCAGCGTACTATTGGTCGGCGATCGGCGTGCTGATCTTCCTGATCGGCGGCATCGCCGACATGATCAATCACCTGTTCCTGGGTTTTGAGGCGGGCTTCGATGCATTGCTTAGCCCCACGCATCAAATCATCGGCGCGGGCGTCCTGCTCATCATTTCCGGTCCCATCCGTTCCGCAATCGCTCACACGCCGCGCCCGGCCGCGCTGGCGGCGCAGCTTCCGGCCGTCATATCGGCAGCCGCTATTCTGGAGTTGATGCACTGGGGCATGCAGGTCTTTTTCCGCATCGACGCGGCGCGATCGCTGGGCGTTACCGTGCCGCACGAGCTCGGCACCGACACGATAACGCTGATGACCATTCACTTCTACCAACAAGGCGGATCGCTCATCGCAGTTATCCTGCAGAGTTTGCTGATGATGGGTACCGCGTTCTACCTGATCCGGAATTTTCGCTTGCGCCCCGGCGCACTCACCATCCTGTTCTTCTTAGGCAATGGGCTGATTGCGGTGACACATTCGCTAAGCTGGCTCGACGCCGCATCCGTGCTCGTTGCAAGCGTTGCCGCCGGGATCGCGGGAGACCTATTTCTCTCTGCGCCTTTGCCGTTGATGAGCTCGCGGCTGCGCTTCGGATCGTTCGCGTTCGCCGTCCCGGTCGTCTATTCGGGCGTTCTGCTGCTATTCGTCATTGCGTTTATGGGCGGCACTTGGTGGGATCCGCTATTCGCCGCCGGCAGCGTGTTTTACGCGGGTCTCTTCTCGGTGCTCTTAAGTTTTTTGGTTTCGTGGACAAACGATTCGCAGCAGCGCTCGGCTTTTTAACGGCCCTCGTTCATATCGCGTTTTCCTGGCGTTACGGCTATTATCGTGACGAGTTGTATTTCATAGCATGCGCGAAACGCTTGGCTTGGGGGTACGTCGACATGCCGCCCTTGACCGCGTTTGTTGCGTGGCTCACGACGCCGGCGCACTACGAACTCGTCGCGCTGCGCGTAACCGTTGCCATCGCCGCCGGAATGACCGCATACTTGGCATGCGCGATCGCCGCGGAGCTGGGAGGCGGCGTCTGGTCGCAGCGGCTCTCCGGCTTGACGGTCACGCTCATGCCGGCCTACCTTTTTCTCGGTTCCACGCTGACGACCACATCGTACGAACCGTTCACTTGGGCGCTGGTCATCTTCGCAACGATGCGTCTGGGGCGTTCGCGCGATCCGGGCTGGTGGTACGTCATCGCCGCAGCGTTTACGTTCGGTCTCTATGCCAAGTACTCGATACTGCTCTTGGGGGCAGCGTTGCTTTTCGGATTGTCGCTGACGCCCGAGCGAAATATCTTACGCACGCGCGCGTTTCCAATCGCGGCGCTCGCCGTTGCCGTGCTTCTTCTTCCGAACATCGTATGGCAAGCCGTTCACAGTTGGCCGATGCTTGAAGTCCTGCGGGGCGACGTGCTGGGCCGGCACGCCTTCAATTCGGGCTTGCAATTCGAGTTTCGCCAGCCGCTGGTCAACGCAGGCGCATTCTTGCTGGAACAGATTCTCTTCACAAACCCGGTTGCCGCGCCGCTTTGGATTGCCGGGACCGTCGCGCTGCTTTGCGACCCACGGTTCGGAACTTACCGGTTCGTTGCGATTGCATTTCTGGTAACGCTGGCGGCGGCGGTTGCTTTCAGCGCGAAGGGCTATTACATTGCCGGAATCTACACACCGCTTCTTTGCGCGGGTTGGGTTGCGGTCGAACGCGTTTGGCATGCGCGACCGGTTTGGCGGTTCGGAACTGCCGGCGCGCTCCTTGTGTCCGCCCTTCTGCTGGCGCCTTTCACCATACCCGCGCTTTCAGCGCAAGGGCTCATAGCATACTCTAAAAGTCTCGGCATAACCGGACGCAACGGTACGGCTGCGCACCTGGTGCAGCCGCTTTTTGCCGACGAATTCGGATGGCAGAGGCTCGCCGCGCGCGTCGCGCACTTTTATGCCGGTTTGCCGCCGGCGCAACGCACCCGGACGGCAATCTTCTCAGACACTTACGCGGGCGCCGCGGCGATCGAGTTTTACGGACCGCGTTACCGGCTGCCCCAGCCGATCAGCGCGCAAAACGAATACTACCTGTGGGGAACGCGGGGATACGACGGCAGCTCGGTTCTTGCAATCGGCGCCTCGCAAGCCGATCTGCTGCGCGCGCTCTTTCATCGTGTCGTCTTGCTTGGAACTTTCGAAGATCCGTATCGCTGGGCGATCGAAGGCCCGACGCCGATCTACCTGTGCACCCAACCGGTAGCGCCGTTGAAAGATCTCTGGCCGCGATTGCGCTGGTACGGCGCTTAGCGGACCTCGACTGCCTGCATGATCCGCGGCTCCAAGCGCGCCATGGCCGCGAATCCGGCCGGCACCAGGATCGCCGCGATCGCGATCCCCAGCAGCGGCGCCACAAAGGCCAACGCCGTGGCAACGATTTCGCCGGCCAGCGACAGCCACGCGTTCACCGACATCGTATCCAGCAGACGCCGATCGACTTCGGCCGGCACGAGCCGCCGTCTGCAGTGGCGCCAATTGAGAACGTACAGAAAGCAGATCACGGCAACATTAAGCGTAAAGACGGCAACGGCCCATGAAGACGACGCGTTGTTTCCCATCACCGCGGCTGTAAACGGCACTAGCGCGATCAGCAGCAGCGGCGAAAGATTGAGCATGACGTGCGTGAAGTCCGTTCCCACGATCAGCGTGGCGTAATAGTGATGGCACACCCACAATAATGCAACGGTTGAAAATGCGATGGCGTAAATTCCAATTTGCGGGAGCATCGAATACAAGAAATGCGGCACCTGGGAGGGGCTTAAGGAGCCGGGCGGTTTTAAATCCAGAACCAGCAGCGTGAGCGCGATCGCATAGACCGCGTCCACCAGCGTGTCGAGCCGCCCCTTGTCGAGACTTCCGCCCGTAAACTTCGAACCGATCCTCATCGCTTGCGCACGATGGTCAGTCCGTCGCCAATTGTAAGCAGGGCTTCATCGACGCGCTCGTCGCGCCCGATCTTCTCGTTCAGCTTCCGCAGCGCCACCGTGTCGGCGTCGGTTTCCGCCGGGTTGGCAACATCGCCGCCCCAGAGGACATTATCGATCGCGATCAGCCCGCCGGTACGCAGCAGCTGCAAGACGAGCTCGTAGTATGCATCGTAGTTCGATTTATCGGCGTCGATGTAGGCGAAATCGTAGTCTCGTTCGCCGGCCGCGATCAGCGCGTTCAGCGTTTCAGTTGCCGGCGCAAGCCGCAGGTCGATTTTTCGCGCCACGCCGGCGCGTTCCCAAAACTCTCTTGCGACAGCCGTGTACCCTTCGCTCACGTCGCAGGCCAGTATTTTTCCCTCGGGAGGAAGCGCGAGCGCAACGGCCAGCGCGCTGGCTCCCGTGTAAACCCCGACTTCGATGCAGCGGCGCGCGCCGATAGTTTTTACGAGCAGTTGGAGGAATTGCAGCTGGTCGGGGCCCGTCTGCATGACCGCCAGCGGCATGCTCGCCGTCCGCTCGCGGAGCTCGCGCTGAACTGCCGTATCGCGCAGCGTAACCTTTAAAATGTAGTCGTAGATATCGTCGGGGACCAGAAAAGATCGGGTACTCATCCTCGCAGCATCTCCTTGGCGGCATTCAATCCGGGCGCGCCCATGACGCCGCCGCCCGGATGCGCCGCCGAACCGCATAGATACAAGCCTTTCACCGGCATCCGGTACCCCGCATATCCCGGCACAGGCCGAAACATAAACAGATGATCGAGTGACATCGCGCCTTGAAAGATATTTCCGCCGGTCAGCCCAAACACTTCTTCCAGATCGGGCGGCGTCAACACTTGGCGGTCGATAACGCTGCCCTTGAATCCCGGCGCATAACGTTCGACGACATCGAAGCACGCATCCGCAAACGCATCCTTGGCAGCTGAGGTCCACAGTCCGTCTTTGCGCGAGTAAGGCGCGTACTGCACGAACATGGACATCAGGTGTTTCCCGGCCGGCGCCACGGTGGCATCCACGGACGACGGCATCGTGCACTCGACCACCGGTTCGCGCGACGGCATCCCGTATTTCGCTTCGTCGTAAGCGCGCTCGATGAAATCTTGGTCCGGGCATAAATGCACGGTACCGCGATGTTGCGGTCCCGCTTCGGTGCCGGGCAGCGCGGCGAAGCTCGGCAACCGTTCGAGCGCGACGTTAATCTTCGCCGACGCGCTCGCATAGCTGATCCGATCGAGCGCGGCAGCGAACTCCGGCGGTAACAGATTACGGTCCAGCAGCTTGTTGAACGTAACGTTACAGTCTGCGTTACTGGCGACCGCGCGCGCCGCGTATTCATCACCATTGGTAAGCGCAACGCCGATGACGGCGCCGTCCTTCACCACGATCTTCGAAACCTCGCTCTCGGTTTGAATGTCGACACCGAGATCGGCGGCGGCTCTTGCCAGCGCCTGAGTGAGGCCGCCCATCCCGCCGCGCACGTACGCCCACACCCCGCGCTTTCCGTTAGTTTCACCCATCACGTGATGAAAGAGAACGGACGCAGTTCCCGGCATAGAGGGCGGCGCGAACGCGCCGATGATCGCATCGGTTGCGAGCGTGGCTTTCAGCTCTTCGGATTCGAACCAGCGATCCAAAATCGGGCGCGCGGCGCCCGTCAGAATTTCGACCGCCTCGCCCATCTCGGGACCAAGTTTTTGCATGCCGCGCCCGAGCTTGGCCATGCTTAACAGATCGAAAACTGTCGGACGCGTCACGTTAGGCGGTTTTTGCAAGAGCGTCGGCTCGATGACGGCGGCCACGCGTTCGAGCATCCGCTCATACGCGGGATAGCGCTCCGCATCTCTACGGCTGAACTTTGCGATCTCGCTGAGCTCGCTGCGTTTATCCGAACCGAGCATCAAGTAACGCCCGTCCAGAAACGGCGAGAACGACGCCGGGTTGCGCTCGAGCAACTCGAACCCATAATCGCGTAGCCGCAACTCGCGGATAATCTCCGGCCGGAAAAGGCTATTGACGTAGGCGGCGGTGGAGACCTTGAAGCCCGGAAACGTGCGCTCTTCGGTTACGCAAGCGCCGCCTACGATATACCGGCGCTCGAGCACCAGCACTTTCCGTTT
>JAAXMC010000039.1 GCA_013036315.1 Vulcanimicrobiota bacterium | reverse complement strand
AGAATGACGGTGCTCGCGTACAATTTGGGATTTTGCGACAGATAGAGATAGATGGTCGAGACCCAACCCGGCCCGGCAGTGCTCAGGAAGCCGGCATGATCCGAAGCCGGTCCGGCGGGGGTCACGAACGACACGGCGGGCAGCGTGCCGTTCTGCAAGTCGTTCAAGATGTTCGTCATCGGCGTTGAAATGTTATTGTTCCAGTCCGGTCCGAAACGGATATGCTGGACCGCATCGTAGGCCGAGATCAAGCCGTCGAGCGTGTTCAGCGCGCCGGTGTAATATTTCCACGACACATTTTTTGCATCGAGTAAGTCGCCGATGGTCTGGTAATTGTAACAAGGGAACGTCGGAATAAGCGGCGCCGTGTACGTTGCTCCGAATATGTTGGCGGTGGTTGCGGGTGGAGAATCGCAACCCCAATTCCCGGCGGTCAAGCCCGTGGAATTGTTGGGATCGTCGGCCGGCCCTTGCCCGGCAATCAAGAATTGATGCCCCGGAAACGAGGGCACTTGCCGCGACGAAAACATGTTATCCGCGATGCCATACCCTTTGCCGGGCGCGAAACCGGCCAGCAGCCAAAGCGTCGTTGTTTCGGAATTGATGTCGGTTGGGTCCGTCGGGCCCGGCACGTACGCGTACGTGAAATTCGGAGGCGGCCCGGAGAACCCGGTGCAGTCTCCCCCGGTTCCCAGTGGATTGTAGTCGCACGTATCGAGATCGAAGCCGTTCATCGCGCCGTTGTTGTATTCGGTAACCAGCGATGCGTGCGCGTGACTGGGATCGAACTGCCATTCCAACCCATGCGGAGCAAGGTTGATCTTATTGCCGTTGTGATCGAACCCAAACGATTGCGTATTGGCCGGGGTAACGAAACCGTATCGAAAGCCATTGAAAAGATTGTCGAAGGTACGATTTTCTTGAATGACCACGATCACGTGTTGGATCGGGCTGCCGGTGACGGGCGCCCCAACCGGCGCGGGGGTCAGAATCGTTGCGGGCGTGCTCGCCCCTCCGCACGAGCCAAGCGTTAGGCCGGCCGGCAGCAGCAAGAACAGGAGAGAGCGCCTCATGAGCTGCTTCAATCACAGCCCTCTTTAGCCGTTACTTGGGAATGTACTGCGTTTTGCGCCGTTACTTGATAACGTTGACCTTAAGCAACATCGTCCCGTGACCTATCCCGCAGTACACGGCGCAACGCGCTATGAAACTGCCGGTGCGCTGGGGCGTCACTTCGACGCTCGTCGGTTTGTTGCCGATATTGACGATATTGTTTAAGCCGATATCTGGGATAGTAATGCCATGCGTTCCCTGCTTGCTAACGAACACGAGTTTCGCACGCTGGTGCACTTTGAGGGTTATCGTGCCAGGTGTGAACGCGAAGTTCTTCGCGTAGACCGTAATCTGCGGCTCGCTTGCCATGACCGGCGCCGGGGCGTAGGCAGCTATTAGAGCGAGCGTTAAAGCGATAAATATAATTTTCAATTGGTGGTACCTTTCAAGGAGTTACTGTAATTGTAAGTTTCATGTTTGGATGGCCGGGACCGCATATGATGGCGCATTGTAGAACGTAGGTCCCGGCCTTTTTCGGTGTTACGTTGACGATTACAACGCTGCCGGGCTGCATCACCGTAAGAGGAATACCGAGATCCTTGGATTGGAGACCGTGAACGCCTTGCGTACTGGTAAGGCGCAGTTGCGTCGTTTCGCCGACGTGCAGCGTGAGCGCGCTCGGCGCGAACTGCCAATTCGACGCCGAAATGGTCAGGATAGGATGAGCCGCTGCCGGTAACGGCGTCGCACCAACGGCCGTGGCCGTAGGGATTGGTGTAGGAACCGGTGGAGGAACCACAGATCCATTACTTGCGGCCGCTCCGACTTTCTGCAACGGCATCGTCCACCACAACATATAGTTCCACGTCGGCGTCGCGTTCTGCGCCATCGCTGACTCAAGATACAGATGCAGATACGGCGCAAAGTGATAAGTGAAATCGATGTTGCCGCTCTGGGTCCGTGTTCCCAGACCGTCGTTTTGGAACTCTTTGCGAAACGCGATGAGCGCCTTGTCACCGATCGGTTCGTAGAGTTCGATCGTCGCCGCGTTGCTGCGCGCAGCTCCTAAGGGATTGCCCAGCGCGTCCTGCCCGGCGTTGCCGTCGACCCCCATCTGATACATTGCAAAGATGCCGGGGAATCTCCCGACCGGATCTCGCTGTACGTAGGGCGTGAACGACGAGTACTGATCGAAGCCGCCCTCGGCCAACGGGAAAGAACCCCGCGCACCCATGATGCCGTATTCGAGCGGCTGCACCGGGTTTGCGTGAGCCAATCGCCACTGGAACGTCTTCTCAACGTCTTGTGAGTACTTTCCGATGCCGCTCAGGTCGCCGTCGGCTGCGAAGTAGCCAACCTCCGCGTCCAGCGAATTCTTTACGAAAATGAATTTAGATCCCCAACGGTTTCCGTCGTTCTGATACACGTGCTCGCCGACGGTAAGTTCAGGCGTTGCAAACGACGCGATATCGAACCATTGACTTAACGGCGACGCCGTCGTTCCCGGCATTTTCCCCACAAACAAGTGCCCGTTACGGTGGAACAAATTATTGAAGGTGAACCAGGCCGTATCGATGCCGCCGGGTTGACCGTTCTGCACGATCCACTGCTGGAGATGGAACGTCGTATTTGCGTCAAGTGCCCCGGCCGCGTGGAGTGCGAGGTTTCCGAGCTCTATTCGCGGAGAGCTCGAATCTTGGGAGTTATGAGAATAGGTTGCGGCCTCACCGATCCAAAAGGGCGGCGAGCGATGCAGGGTATGGGCATCGAGCTCAGCATAGCCCGTGCGTTGAATGTAGCGCCCAAAAGAATTCAAGGCGGGAACTTGGATATGGCAGACTTCGCATTTCATTCCGTACGCCTGAGCGAACGGCGGCATCGCGGAGGCCGCCGTCGAGGTCGCGAGCATCAGCGCCGCCGCAATGAGTGCCGGCCGGATGATAAGGATGAGTCTCGCGAGGAGTCCGCTCATCCATGTTTCTCTGAACGGGCGGGGCGTTCCAACTCATTGAGCTGCTCGATGGTGGGGCACGCCTGCTGAAACGCCCGATAACGATGTTCGATGTAGCGGCGCAAACGGCCAAGTAAATGATCCATCGTACCGTTTGCGAGTCGCCGGCCGATGAATCGATCGAAGACCCTACCGGCTAGGCCGCCGGGCGGCTGGTATGATCCTTCAAGTGCAAGGATCGAACCCGAAGATTGCGGGCGAACCGTAGCGTGGCCACGGAAAGACGGAAACACTGACCAGCGGGGTTGCCATGAGATACTAAGTGCATCATGACCGCGCACGGCGTCGGTCTTGTCATCTACTAATTCGCGTTGGGTTTCCACGCCAACATTGGTGGATGCAAGGGCCTTCACCCGCAGGCGAGGGCGCTCGTCAAAAAAATCGGTAACGTATTCAATTACGCTGCTGAATGGGGCCTCGACCAAGGTTGTGCGAAAAAGGCTCGTCATTGTGTGGCGCTTTTAGCATGCGCCTTAAATCGGCGGAAGTCTGTGCGAATCTGACACCGGACGCGGCAAGCTGCCAGAGGGCTGCTTGCGGCACATTCGCCCGTTCGGGTACATGGAAAGTACCATGATGATCTCTGTGCCCGGCGCGTGGGATTCGTACAGGCCGGACGAACTGCATCGGCAACTCGAACCCGGGTACGCCGTGGAGCAGCTCCTCATCAACCTCGCCGGCGCCAGGCACGTCACCGACACGTTTCTGGCAGAATTACTCGAGCTGCGCAATCACCGCGATCATCGCGGCCTAGAAGCGGCGTTGATCGTCGTGAACTGGCCCTTCGTTTATAAACTGCTGGAGCTCTCCGGTTTCGATCGGCTCTTCAGAGTCTACGATTCGGTTGAACTGCCTATGTCCGAGTCCCTCGTCAGGGCGTAGCAGCGTGTGGCTGCATTATCGCTGAGAACATATCGATCGTTCCCGGAATGCGCTCTAAGTGCGGGTATTTCACGCCCTCGTGATAGTCGAGGTCCATCTTCTGGTACCAATGCCCTTGCTTGACTAAAAGATGAATCGGCGCGGCTGAACCTTTCGCGTCGTTAAGAGTTTCCGTCCAGAGCTCGGGGGAGAATGCGCGACCATTTATCGCCACGATCTGCATGCCCGGCGCGAGCGCAGCTTTCCACGCCGCCGAATTCTCGCGTACGTCGCCGATGCTGCCGTTCCCGGTCAGCTGCAAGCCCGCGTCAAACCACGCGGCAACTCCCCGCGCCCCTACCGCCCGCCCGGCAATGAATTTGTTAGGCGTGTCGTTGAAAATGAGTCTATACCCGGCGCGCGTGATCTCGTCGGTCGGCGGCGTCACCGCAATCGAATAGACGTATTTTTCGAAGAACCCGTGCCAATCGTACGGCGTAACTTGATTGAGATACCTCTCGATGTCTTCGCGCGTGTAGGTGACGACTTTCGGTCCCGAAACCCCGCCCGCGAAGATTCTTGTGTAATCATCCAAAGATTTTGCGCCGTGGGTTTGCTCGCGAATGATCGTGTCGGCATCGAGCCATACCAGTTCGCCCTCCGCGTAAAAGTCGCCGGAGGTACGGCGCAGGCTCGGGTAGACGCCGCGCGCGCAGCAGTAATAATAAGGTGCGCCGGTCGTTGTATCGATGAGCGCCGTGGTGTTGCGGCCGGGCTCGTATGCGAGGGTCGAATAGAGCGATGCGAGAAACTCCGGATAATCATTGGGATCGCGAATTCCGGCGCGAAACGAAAGCAAGTCGCCGATGTATTGATTCATGCCCTCGTATTGCCACAGCAGTTCGGTGCGTTCCGAATACGGTAGATTGTAATCAGGCTGCTGCAAATCGAACGGGCGCCGATATTTTCCATTCCATGAGTGAGAGAACTCATGCGGCACCAAATCGCCGTTTGCCATTTGCATCCGAGGATTCGTAAGAAAATCATCGGCGGCACGATCGTCGCTTGATTGGTGGTGCTCGATTCCCTGGAAGCCGAGCGTATCGCTGAGCGTGAGTTCGGCATGATAGAGATTCCAGTGCCGGCCGCCGTATAGCGCCATCGCTTCGGGGGTCAGCCTTTTATACGCCGCGATCACCTTATCGTCGATTTTCAAATCTTCCGGCGCGTCGGCGAAGAGATCGAGATAGGTCGTCGCGCCGTCGCCGCTCCAGGTCGTGATGTGTTTAACGTAGGCGCCCATATCCGTCGGCGAATCAACCAGCGTCTCGAGTGAGACCGTATCGAAATCCACGCGCGTGCCTGAATGTGACGCCACAGGCAACGCCGACGCGTAATCCCAGCCTGGCGGCATAATGATGCTCGCCCTGGCAAAATATTGCGTGTTGTCGATATTACGCTCGTAGAAAATGTAGCGGTTCCAGTTGCCGACCAAGATGTTGCGCGTCGCCATCCTGCCGTCGCCGCCATTGAGCAGCACCGTGAAATCCACGTTCACGGCCGCTACGCCCGGCGGGACGTTGAGGTGGAACGCATACAGATCGACTTGATCGCGCTGCCAATGCAGCTGTTTGCCGTTTGCGCTCACGCGCAATTCCGAGATGTCGCTTAGCGGACCGGTCGGGCCGTGTTCTCCCGGAATCCACTGCGGGTAATCGATCGTGAACGGTCCGGGCACGACCGGAATTGTGACGTGCGCGTACGCGAGCCCGATCGGCGCCTTGCGCGCGTCGAGTGTAACAGTCATCGGATTGCTTTGCGTCGCGAGCGACATGGCCAGCATCGCAATCTGGATGTTTATCATTTCGCGTGCGGCCGTATGATGTCGGCAAACATATCGGTGCTCCCTGGCATTCGAACTAAGTGCGGATGCCTGGCGCCGCCGCGATAGTTCAGCGTGACGTTCTGATAGTAACCGGCATGGTTGACCAGCAGAACGATTGGATTGAAACGGGCGGACGTCGCCTTCATTGCCGCAGCCCACGCATCCGGCGTGAACTCGCGATCGTTGATGGCCACGATCTTCATGCCCGGGCCAAGGCCGGCATTCCACGATGACGAGCTCTCGCGCACATCCGTAATTGTGCCGTCCGGCTTTAAGGTCACGCCGGCGTCATACCACGAGTTGATAAACTTATTGAGAGTTTCGGCATTGGCCTCATACCGGTTGGGCTTGGCGGTAAAGACCAGCCGGTAGCCGCCGCGCGCAATTTCATCCGTGGGCGGCAGCGGGCTAACGGAGTAAACGTACTTCTGAAAAAATCCGTGCCAATCGTAGGGTGCAACCTCGCCGAGGTAGCGTTCCAAGTCGGCGCGTGTGTAGGTCACGACCCGCGGGGCGGACGTTCCGCCGGCAAAGACTTTGGCATAATCGTCGATCGATTTCTTTCCGTGCGTGAGTTGGCGGATGATCGTATCGGCGTCCAGCCACATGAGTTCGCCTTCGGTATAAAAGTCGCCGGCGTTGCGCCGAAGCGATCCGTAGTCGCCGCTTGCGAGGTAGAAATACGGTGCGCCCGTCGTGAGATCGATGATCGGCGTCGTCGTGCGTCCCGATTCAAAGGCCATCTGCGAATAGATGTACGCCAGATACTCCGGATAGTCCGAGGCTTTTCCCTTGATGCCGCTGCGGAATGCGATCAGATCGCCCATGTATTGATTCATGCCTTCGTACTCCCAAAGCAATTCGGTATGCTCGGGATAAGGACGATTGAAGTTGGGCTGCTGCAGATCGAATGGGCGGCGGTACTTTCCGTTCCACGAGTGGGAAAGCTCATGCGGCAGGAGATCGCCCGCCTCCAACTGCTCGGCGTGATTTGTCATGAACGTGTCGTCGAAGCGATCGTCGCTCGATTGATGGTGTTCGATCCCCTGCGGTGGAATCAGGTCGCTCAGCGTAAGCTCGGAGTGGTACACGTTCCAATGGCGGCCGCCATACAGCGCCATCGCCTCGGGCGTCATCCGCTTGTATGCAGCTAATTCGCCCGCGGTGAGCTGCAGATCTTCGGGATGATCGGCGAAAATATCGATGTAGCTGTGCGTGCCTTGGCCGGTCCAGCTCGTGATGTGACGATAGTAGCGGCCGGAATCGGTTACCGAATCGACCAGCGTCTCGAGCGTAACGGTCTTAAAGTCGATGCGGTTTCCGCTGCGCGCCGCTACGGGCAGCGCACTCGCGTAATCCCAGCCCGGCGGAAGAATGAGGCTCGCGCGGGCATAGTAGGTTTGGTTGTTTATGTTTGGCTGATAGAGAATGTAGCGGTTCCAGTTGCCGACCATGATATTGCGCGTCGCCAGCTGCCCATCGACGAAGTTGTTTGGGTGGTTCAGCAAAACCGTAAAGTCGATAGCGACCGTCGTCACGCCGCTCGGAACGTTGATGTGAAAGGCGTACAAGTCCACTTGATCGCGCAGCCATGGAATCGTCTGTCCGCCGGCGCTTATCGTGAGTTGCGCGAGATCGTTGAGCGGACCGGTCGGGCCGTGCTCTCCGGGAATCCACTCCGGATAGGCAACCGTAAACGGCCCAGGCCTGACGGGAATGGTCATGTGGGCGTAGGCGAAGCCGCGCGGTGCGCTTCGTTCGTCGAGAACAATCGTCATCGGATTGTTCTTGGTTGCCAGCGACGCATCGAGCGGAGCCCCTCGCGCGCGCGCCGGTGTGCCAAACACCAAAGCCAACAGACAGATGCATAGAACCTTCATTACGGCGCGATCTTACCGATCCGGTTGCCGGTCTCATCGGCGAACCAGAGATTACCGTCCGGACCCGCAGTGATGCCCCACGGACCGGCGTTGAACGTAGCAATCGCATATTCGGTGATCGTTCCGCTCGTGGTGACCTTGCCGATCTTGCCTGCGATGGCACCGTTTTCCGCAAACCACAGGTTGCCGTCCGGCCCGGCGGCGATCCCGTACGGCTGCGAATTAGTGGTCGGCGTTGAATACTCGACAATCGGCGCGCCGCTCGTGCTGATCTTCCCGACCTTGCCTCCGAACTCGGTAAACCAGAGATTGCCGTCCGGTCCGGTAGTGATATCGTATGGGTATGCCCCGGCCGTTGGTGTGGAATACTCGGTAAACACGCCAGTCGTCGTAACCTTGCCAATCTTGCTGCCATTAGTGTCGGTAAACCAAATGTTACCGTCCGGACCGGCGGTGATACCGATCGGCACCGCACCACTGGCCGGAATGATGAATTCGGTGAACGTTCCGCCGGTCGTGATCTTTCCGATCCTGCTAGCGTTGCTTTCGGTAAACCAAAGATTGCCGTCCGGACCCGCGGCAATGCGCGCCGCGCCTGCGCCGGCCGTGGGAATCGAATACTCGGTAATCGTCCCGGCAGCTGTGATCTTTCCGATTTTGTTGCCGTTGCCTTCCGCGAACCATATGTTGTTGTCCGGGCCCGCGGCGATGCCCCACGCCCCCGAGTTCGAAGTCGGAATCGCAAACTCGGCAATCGTGCCGCCGGTCGTGATCTTTCCTATTTTGTTGGCCGCCTCCGTGAACCAGAGGTTTCCGTCCGCACCCGCTGCGATAAAATTCGGAGCGCCGCTCGGAACCGGGTACGAAACAATCGTGCCGCTCGTCGGCCTAACCGGAGAAGAGTAAATGCCGCCCGAGCTGCCGATCACATAGAGATGTGTGCTGTCGGTTGAAATGCTCACGCCGCTCCCGCTCTGGGCGTTCCAGCCGGGCGTGCTGAGGTTGTAATAATAGATGGCGTTTCCGCTGCCGTTAGCGGGATAACCTAATGCAAAAACACCGCCGATGGTCGTCGGCGCGACCGCAGACGCACTTGCGGGGAATTGCACGTAACTGTTGTTCGGATTCTTATACCAGATGCTGCCGATCGAATTGATGATGTACAAGCCGCCGGCCGACACGGTGCCGCTTGGGATTGTGTAACTGTTGGGATCCCACGAGGCAGCGATCCGGATACCCGAGCCCGGCGCTTGCGTCCAACTCGTGGTGTATTGCCAAACCGCCTGATCGCTGCCGGCAGTATTACCGTTGGAAAGCACATAGAACGAGCCGTCCGCCGCGGCGGTGATGTCGCTGCACCCGCCGCCGAGCGAGGTCCACGTTCCGCCGCTGTACGAATAGGCACCGCCGACCGAGTTAATCGCATAGAGCGTGCCGTTGGGCGCAACCGACAGTTTCGAGGCAAGGCCCGAAATATTCGTCCACGTTCCATTGACGTAATGCCAGATATACTTGTCAGCACCGCTTGGCTGATTTGAGAGCACCCACAGCGAGCCATCAGGAGCTGCGGCCGCATAACTTGCGGTGCCGGAAATCTGCGTCCAGTTTGCGCCTTGTATCGCGGCTTGCGGGCGAACGTTCATCGCGCTCGCCGGAAGAATTGCCGTAGGTGCCATCGGCGCAACCGGGATGGAGCCGGGTGAAACCGACTGGGGGGTATTGAGCGCCATACCGGCCGGCGGCGCAACATGCCCTGAGGTAGAGCATCCCGCTAGCGCGAGGGTACCCGCAAGCGCGGTAAATACATAAGAACGAAAGCTCATAACAGTCGGCTCTTCCGACGCCTAAGATACCGAACCTCCCCTTGCGCCGCTCGCGCGCTAAGGTTCGACTTGCAAGAGTTGCGTCGACGTGATGATGCCCATGCTCAGCGCGTCTTTTCCTAGAATCGGCTGACACGGGGCATAATCGGTCGGCCCACGCTGACCGCCGTCGCATTCGAACACGGTTGGCCCCTTCGGCGAGCCATCTTTACCCGGATAGCTGAAACGCACGAAGTGATTGTTCGGGTACAAGTGCGTCCAACGGTCGATCAGGGCCGGGTCGGCCTTGCCTCCCGTTTCGGTGAGAATCATCCCTTTGATCATTTGCAGCCGGCCTTCCCCGGCCAGCGTCCCGTCGGGCCGGTAACTTCCGTGAAAGCCGAGCGACGTATCGGAAGTCGGAACCAAATCGGCAAAATAGCGCTGCACGCCGCTTAAGAAGATCATCGCGCACGCGGAGGCGCAGTTGCCGGCGACGCCCGTCGAAAATTTGTGTCCGCGGATGATCGCGGAGAGCCGCTGCATGGTTATGCCGTCGCCGCCCGGTGATTCGTAAAGAATAACCGCGTTGATGTCCGGATTGTCTTTCAGCAGCGCTTGAAATTGGTCGACGTCGCTTCTGAGAATCGGGCCGCTGATGATGATCTGCGTCGTGCCGGCGACACGCATGGTCGCGGCGGAGCTTGGGGCAGCGCTCAGAAACAACGCAATGGCGCACAGTGCTAAACGGATGCGCATGATGACGGTTTCTCTAGGGAAGCTAGGATATCCACTCTCGCAGCGCGGCCGCATCGTCAACGAATGCGGCTAGGTGGTCGTTGCGCACGAATTCGATCATCGCGTCACGCTTGCGCTCGTCCCACGTGGAGATGCGCGCAAGCAGCGGCTGCGCGAAGGGGACGCCGGACAACGGCATGGTAGGTGTCGCCGCAATTCTGCCTGCGCCGCTTGCCCGTCTCGGTTACGTTGAAGGTCACGAAGTGCTCTCGACGCGCGCCCTTCCGGTTCGCCGCTTACATATTACGTCGGAGCCGGCCGGAGTAAAATGGATTTTCCGACCGCGGCGTCATGGCAATCGTATATTGTAAACTTCGCAGCGCGCTTGAAGTCGCCACTGGTCGTGCATCTCGAAGGACTACGTTAAAAACACACCAACGCCCGCCTGAT
>JAAXMC010000038.1 GCA_013036315.1 Vulcanimicrobiota bacterium | reverse complement strand
CCGCAGCGTCTACGCGATCGTACAAAACCAGTCCGGCGGCGTGTTTCATTCCAACGATGGTGGTGCAACCTGGAAGCGCGTCAACGCTGAAATGAAGTTGCGTCAGCGCGCCTTCTACTACACGGCGATCTATGCGGATCCGACCAACGCGAAGGTGGCGTACGCGCCACAGGTGGACGGCGTTTTCAAAACAACGGACAGCGGCAAGACATGGAAAGCGATCACGCGGCCGGGCGATCATCACATCATCTGGATCAATCCGCGCAATCCGAAGATTCTGCTCGAAGGCGACGACGGCGGCGCGATGGTCTCGGTCGACGGCGGCAAGACGTGGAGTTCCAAGCAGAATCAGCCGACCGATCAATTCTACAAAGTTGCGATCGATAAGCAGTTTCCGTTTCACGTCTACGGCGCCTCACAAGATCATGGCGCGTTCGAAGGGCCGAGCGCGTCGAACGAAGGCCTGGGCATCGGCGCGTGGCACAACGTGGCGCTGGGCGAGAGCACCTGGGTTGCGCCCGATCCGAACAATCCGTACGTGACGTACGGCAGCGGTTATCAAAGTTCGATGGCGCGTTTCAATCGGGCGACGGGCGAGCAGAAGAACGTAAGTCCGTGGCCCAAGTACACGTCGGGCGTCTCGTCGGCGGAAAGCAAATTCCGTTTCGGCTGGACGCATCCGATCTTTTTTTCGCCTTCGAAACCGCACGAGCTGCTGGTGGCGGGCAACGTCGTGTTCAAAAGCGACGATTACGGCGAGCGCTGGCAGCAGATCAGCCCCGATCTCACGCGCAACGATCCGAGCACTGAAGGCCCGACCGGCGGGCCGATCAATTTCGATCAAACCGGCGTCGAGACGTTTCCGGATATTTCTTCGCTCGCCGTTTCGCCGCTGACGCCCGGCCTGATGTGGGCCGGGTCGGCCGACGGGTTGGTGCACGTCACGACCGATTCGGGCGCGCATTGGCAGCTCGTGACGCCGCCGGAGTTGCCGCAGTGGGCGCAGATCAGCACGATCGAGCCGTCGCACGTGTCGGCGGGGACCGCGTACCTTTCGGCGTCGCGCTATCAGTGGGACGATTTTCACCCCTACCTTTATAAGACGACCGACTACGGCGCGCACTGGAGCGCGCTGACCGATGGTTTGCCGGACGATCAATACGTGTTCGCGGTGCGTCAGGATCCGCGCGACGCGCGCGTACTCTTTGCGGGAACGCGCAGTACGATCTACGTGAGTTTGAACGGCGGCGGCAACTGGCAGCCGCTCACGCTCAATCTTCCGTACGTGCAGGTGCGCGACATCGCGATCGATGCGCGCCAAGGCGACGTCGTCGTTGCGACGCACGGACGCTCGTTTTGGATTTTGGATAACCTTAGTGTGATCGAGCAGCTCGCCGATGGCGCGAGCGGCTCGCCGCTGCTCTTCGCGCCGGAAGCGGCATGGCTAACCCATGATTATGGTTCGGGGACCGCCCGAGCCGGCACGGGGCAGGGACCGACGTACGGCACGTCCGTGTTTTTCGACCTGCCGTCGGATTACAATGGCACGACACCGGCAACGCTCGCGTTTATAGATGCGAACGGTCGCACGGTGCGCAGCTTCAATCTCCATTTGCATAACAAGAAAGAGAAGAAGCCCTCGGCGCAGCAGCTGGCCAACATGGATCAAGTGCAGATCATGGCGCACGATCTGCACGATCTTACGGGCGCCGATCCCGGGATGAATCTCTTCGTATGGGATATGCGTTACCCGCCGGCGACAGAGGCGCGCGGCACGCAAGCGTTCGGGACGGATGATTTCTCCGACACGGTCGACGGGCCGACCATCGTGCCGGGTAAGTACTCCGTCGTTTTGACGTACGGTGGGAAGAGGCTGCAGCAGCCGTTTCGCTTGGCGCTCGATCCGCGATTGCACCCGGCTTCCGGTGAACTCGCGGCGCGGCTGGCGCTGTCGATGCGCATCCTGGGAACGCTCGATAGTTTGAATCGCGCGGTGAATGCGGCGGAGTCGGCGCGGGCGAGTTTGCCGGCGGTCAAACGTGCGCAAGTGGATGCGGCGCTCGCGGACATGGTGCAGTTTAACACCCATTCGAGTGAAGGTGACCTCGCGCACGAAAGCAAGATGCGTGACCATCTCGCGTTTCTGCTGGGCTCCCTGGATTTAGCCTACCAAGCGCCGACGCCGGCCGAATACGCGATCTACAACGAACTGCGCGTGCAAGCCGCGGCGCAGATTGTGCGTTTACGAGAGGCAATGCAGTGAAACGTTTTCAACCCGCGCTCATTACGTTCGCGTTACTTGCCGTCATAGTGCCGGTGCGCGCCGCACTCCCGCCCGATCCGTTCCTTTGGCTCGAAAACAAGGACGGCGCACAGGCGCTGCAGTGGGTGCGCGCGCAGAGCGCGCGGACGCTGCCGATTTTGACGCGCGATCCGCACTACGCCAACATGTACGCCGAGGCGCTGAAGATCGCCCAGGCCACGGATCGGATTGCTTTTCCCAGGACGATCAGGGGCGAGATCTACAACTTTTGGCAAGATGCGACGCACGTGCGCGGCATTTGGCGCAAGGCGTCGCTCGCAAGCTACCGCAGCCCGCAGCCGGCTTGGACGACGGTGCTCGACCTCGATGCGCTCGCGACGGCCGAACACGCGAACTGGGTATGGAAAGGCGCCAATTGCGTCGAGCCGCAGGAAACGCGTTGCCTGGTTAACCTCTCCGATGGCGGCGAAGATGCGGTTACAATTCGCGAGTTCGACCTGACGACCGATACATTCGTGCCGGACGGTTTCGTTTTGGACCGCCAAAAACAAGACGTGGCGTGGCTGGATGAAAACACGCTGCTCGTCTCCCGCGCCTGGGAGCCGGGCGAAGTGACGGCGTCCGGCTATGCGTACGACGTACGCGAGCTCAAGCGCGGACAGCCGTTGTCATCGGCTACACAACTGTACAAGGGCCAGCCGACCGACGTCTCGGTACGGGCGTTCGTCGCGGTTGACGGACAAGGCCATCAGGCCGCGATCGTCGATCGCGGCGTCACGTTCTTCACGAGCGAAGAACGCATCCTGACGCCGAACGGGCTGGAACAGCTCAACGTCCCGCAAAAATTGGAGATGGATGGTTTGGCCGGCGGGCGTTTATTGATCAAGCTCAATCAAAGTTGGAACGCGGGCGGAAAGAGCTTCGCCGCAGGCTCGCTGGTGCAAGTGCCGCTCGCGCAAGCGCTGGCGGATCCGCGCAACCTCAAACCACAGTCGGTGTACGCGCCGGGGCCGCGCGATACGCTCGACGGCGTCGACACGACCAAGAATGACCTGATTCTCACCGTTTACCAGAACGTGCGCGGCCGCGCATTTATCTATGCGCCGTCTGGCGCCGGCTGGAAGGTGCATGCGCTGAAGATTCCCGACATGTCGTCGGTCAGCGTCGCGGATACGAACTTGCAAAACGACGCGATCTTCTTCGACGTCGCGAGCTTCTTACGAGCGACGACCCTCTACTATAGCGACGCTTCGACGGCTTCGGTTTCCGAAGTGAAATCGCTGCCGCCGCGCTTCGATGCCGCCAAGGACGTGGTGGAGCAACACGAAGCCACCTCGCGAGACGGAACGAAAATTCCATACTTTCTCGTGCGCCCGAAAAACATGCGCTTTAACGGGGGCAATCCGACGTTCTTGACGGCCTACGGCGGCTTCCTGATCTCCTCGACGCCGTCTTATTTGGGAACGATCGGCAAGCTCTGGCTCGAGCGGGGCGGCGTGTACGTGCTCGGCAACATTCGCGGCGGCGGAGAATTTGGTCCCGCGTGGCACGATGCCGGCCTCAAAACGCACCGCCAGCGCATCTACGACGACTTTTATGCGATCGGCAAAGACCTTGTCGCGCGCCATATCACCGATCCGCGTCACCTCGGCATCTCAGGAGGTTCAAACGGGGGCTTGCTGATGGGAGTCGAGTTCACGCAACATCCGGAAATGTGGAACGCCGTGCAAATCGCGGTGCCGCTGCTGGACATGCTGCGCTACGAGAAGATTCAGGCGGGCGCGTCGTGGGTCGCCGAATACGGCAGCGTTTCGGACCCGGCCGTGCGCGCGTTCTGGGAGAAAACTTCGCCGTATCAGAATCTGAAGCCGGGCGTTAAGTATCCGGAACCGTATATTTGGACGACGACCAAAGACGATCGCGTCGGGCCGCAGCACGCGCGCAAGTTCGCCGCCAAACTCGCGGCGATGCACGTGCCGTATCTGTTTTACGAAGTGCTCGAGGGCGGCCATGGGTCCGGTGCAAACCTCAAGGAAAGCGCCAAGACGACTGCGTTGGGCTGGACGTACTTTGCGATGAAATTGTTGAAATAGCCGGGCTGCTTGCGTCGTGTAGTAACATATGTTATAACATATGAAATGACGACGCTGAAATTGACCAAGATCGGGAATTCTGTGGGAGCGATATTCCCCAAGGAAGTTCTTGCGCGCATGCACGTGGATGCCGGCGATGTGGTCTATCTCACCGAGGCTCCCGA
>JAAXMC010000037.1 GCA_013036315.1 Vulcanimicrobiota bacterium | reverse complement strand
GCCCGACAGCCCGCGCGAGCTCCAGCATGACGGTCATCTTGCCGACTGCGCAGTCGACGGCCTCCACTGTACCACAAGCTCTTGCCAAAAGCATCCAAGCGCGTGAACGACCGGTATGCCGATCGTGCTTCCCGGCCGGGCCCGGGCAGACTATGACCTCGCGAGAGCCTATTTGACTCGCGACCGCACCGAGAGCCGCCTCTTTGCGCGCTTCGAATCGTCGCCCCGCACGTTTCACCTTACTACCAATAATCGCGGCGACGATCACTTCGATCCGGCAAGCAACACGATCGCGTGGGATCCGTACAGCGCGCTGCGCACGACGCGCGGCGGAACGCAGTCACCTGCGCTCGGACTCGGACACGAAATCGCGCACGCCATTGAATCGCCCGCACGCGAGGCCGCGCTCAGCAATCATTTTCGCGCGGGTTACGACAACGCCGAAGAAGCGCGCGTTATTCGCGGTTACGAACGGCAGGCGGCACGCACGCTGGGCGAAGGTGTCCGCTACGATCACCGCGGCAGCCTCTACCGCGTTCACACGCCCGTTTCGCGTTAGCCCCAAGCGGGGATACGGCAAGCTGAGGTGACCATGAACGAGACCCAAAACGACCTCGAACGTACCGCAGACGGCGATCCGCTGATCGATCGCGGTATTGCGGACTCGGCGAAAAACTCGGTAACGCAGCCCGACGAGGAACCGGACGAGACCGAGGACGATCCCGACGAAGAACCCGAGGAAGAGGAAGACCTCTAGGAGCTAGAGCGGCCTTTCCGAGAAGGAAGCGCAGCGAATGTCCGCGCTCTCCCTCTCGACTTCAATTCTCGAGCTCCCGCTGGTGCATCCGTTCACGATCGCGCGCGGAAGCTCGCAAACCGCAAGGACGGTCGTCTTTCGCGTTTCGTGGAACGGCCTCGACGGGCTGGGAGAAACCGCGCCGATCGCGCGCTACGGCGAGTCGGCCGATTCGGTTGCCGCCTATTTCGAAAAACATCCGCTGCGCGGAGACGATCCCTACCTGCTGGAAGAGCTGCTGAGCCAGGATATTCCGCCGGCGGCGCGCTGCGGGCTGGACATCGCGCTGCACGACCTGATCGGCAAAGATTGCGGCAAGCCGCTCTACCGGTTGTTGGGTCTCGACCCATCGAAGACTCCGCTCACGTCATTTACGATCGGCATCGCCGATCCCGAAACGACGATGCGCAAAGTCAGCGAGCTCGGCAACCATCCCGTTATGAAACTCAAACTCGGGTCGGGTACGACGGCTGCGCAAATAGAAACGGTCGAACTGATTCGTTCGAAGTACACGGGCACGATCCGCATCGACGCCAACGAAGGCTGGAGCGCAGAGCAAGCGGTGGAGATCCTCGGCGAGCTCGCGCGATTTGATATCGAGTTTTGCGAGCAGCCGATCCCGGCGGGCCATCCGGAGCAGCTTCGCTATGTTCGCGAGCGCTCGAAGATTCCGATCGTCACCGACGAAGACTCGCGCACCGCCGACGATCTGCCGGCGCTCTTCGGCTGCGTAGACGGCATCAACGTCAAGCTCGTAAAGACCGGCGGAATCCGCGGCGCGCTCAAAATGATTCACACCGCGCGTGCGCTCAAATTCAAGATCATGCTCGGCTGCATGGTGGAGAGCCAAATCCTCTCGACCGCCGCCGCACATCTTTCACCGCTGGTCGATTGGGCCGACATCGACGGGCCGTTTCTGACCAAGGACGATCCGTTTTCAGGAATTACGTACGAGCGCGGCAAGATCGTGCTGCCGGATGGGCCCGGGTTGGGCGTTCGCGAGAAGGCCGTTATTGCGTAGGTACGTGATTCTCGCGCCGGGGCAATTCGCGGATAATGCGAAAACAGCGCACGGCGTCATTGCGTACTCGACCGATGAAACGGTCGCGGTCATCGATCCGGACGTCGCGGGAAAGACGGTGCATGAAGTCGTGCCGTACCTCGACAGCTGCGCGCCGATTGTCGCGACGCTTTCCGAGGCACTGCGGTACGAACCGACAGCGCTACTGATCGGCACCGCGCCGCAGGGCGGCAAGCTTCCGCCGGACTGGCGCGCCGAGATCCTGCGTGCGATCGAAGGCGGTCTCGAAATCGTCAGCGGCTTGCACGACATGCTCGCGGACGATCCGGAATTTGCAACTGCGGCGCGCCGTCAGAGCGTGGCGATCTGGGACGTGCGCAAACCACCTGAGATCCCGCTCTTTAGCGGCGCCGCCTACGACGTGAAAGCGCCGATCTTACTCGCGGTCGGCAACGACTGCGCAGTCGGCAAGATGACCGTCATGCTGGAGCTCGCGCGGGCTGCGCGC
>JAAXMC010000036.1 GCA_013036315.1 Vulcanimicrobiota bacterium | reverse complement strand
ATCGCCAACTGGCGCCATATGGAATTTAATCTACAGAACCCGATCCTGGCCGATCTAGCTCCTAGAGGTCTTCCTCTTCCTCGGGTTCTTCGTCGGGATCGTCCTCGGTCTCGTCCGGTTCCTCGTCGGGCTGCGTTACCGAGTTTTTCGCCGAGTCCGCAATACCGCGATCGATCAGCGGATCGCCGTCTGCGGTACGTTCGAGGTCGTTTTGGTTCTTACCGGGGGTTCTTGGCGCTCGATGCAGTGCAAGGCGATGCAAACGTGGCGAGCATGAAAAAAGCAGTCGACCGCATATGGCGTCTGTCGCACGAGATCTGAACCTGTTTTCTCACAGGTGGGTGCGGCCCGGGCGCCGGTGCGGCAGCCGTTTCGGGCCGCTACGCCGTCGTATCCGGAGCTGATGCTCCCTAGGTACAATCGTTGGTCCAGCACCTACGATGCGTTGCGCGCCATGCGCAGTCGACGGCCTCCACTGTACCACAAGCTCTTGCCAAAAGCATCCAAGCGCGTGAACGACCGGTATGCCGATCGTGCTTCCCGGCCGGGCCCGGGCAGACTATGACCTCGCGAGAGCCTATTTGACTCGCGACCGCACCGAGAGCCGCCTCTTTGCGCGCTTCGAATCGTCGCCCCGCACGTTTCACCTTACTACCAATAATCGCGGCGACGATCACTTCGATCCGGCAAGCAACACGATCGCGTGGGATCCGTACAGCGCGCTGCGCACGACGCGCGGCGGAACGCAGTCACCTGCGCTCGGACTCGGACACGAAATCGCGCACGCCATTGAATCGCCCGCACGCGAGGCCGCGCTCAGCAATCATTTTCGCGCGGGTTACGACAACGCCGAAGAAGCGCGCGTTATTCGCGGTTACGAACGGCAGGCGGCACGCACGCTGGGCGAAGGTGTCCGCTACGATCACCGCGGCAGCCTCTACCGCGTTCACACGCCCGTTTCGCGTTAGCCCCAAGCGGGGATACGGCAAGCTGAGGTGACCATGAACGAGACCCAAAACGACCTCGAACGTACCGCAGACGGCGATCCGCTGATCGATCGCGGTATTGCGGACTCGGCGAAAAACTCGGTAACGCAGCCCGACGAGGAACCGGACGAGACCGAGGACGATCCCGACGAAGAACCCGAGGAAGAGGAAGACCTCTAGGAGCTAGAGCGGCCTTTCCGAGAAGGAAGCGCAGCGAATGTCCGCGCTCTCCCTCTCGACTTCAATTCTCGAGCTCCCGCTGGTGCATCCGTTCACGATCGCGCGCGGAAGCTCGCAAACCGCAAGGACGGTCGTCTTTCGCGTTTCGTGGAACGGCCTCGACGGGCTGGGAGAAACCGCGCCGATCGCGCGCTACGGCGAGTCGGCCGATTCGGTTGCCGCCTATTTCGAAAAACATCCGCTGCGCGGAGACGATCCCTACCTGCTGGAAGAGCTGCTGAGCCAGGATATTCCGCCGGCGGCGCGCTGCGGGCTGGACATCGCGCTGCACGACCTGATCGGCAAAGATTGCGGCAAGCCGCTCTACCGGTTGTTGGGTCTCGACCCATCGAAGACTCCGCTCACGTCATTTACGATCGGCATCGCCGATCCCGAAACGACGATGCGCAAAGTCAGCGAGCTCGGCAACCATCCCGTTATGAAACTCAAACTCGGGTCGGGTACGACGGCTGCGCAAATAGAAACGGTCGAACTGATTCGTTCGAAGTACACGGGCACGATCCGCATCGACGCCAACGAAGGCTGGAGCGCAGAGCAAGCGGTGGAGATCCTCGGCGAGCTCGCGCGATTTGATATCGAGTTTTGCGAGCAGCCGATCCCGGCGGGCCATCCGGAGCAGCTTCGCTATGTTCGCGAGCGCTCGAAGATTCCGATCGTCACCGACGAAGACTCGCGCACCGCCGACGATCTGCCGGCGCTCTTCGGCTGCGTAGACGGCATCAACGTCAAGCTCGTAAAGACCGGCGGAATCCGCGGCGCGCTCAAAATGATTCACACCGCGCGTGCGCTCAAATTCAAGATCATGCTCGGCTGCATGGTGGAGAGCCAAATCCTCTCGACCGCCGCCGCACATCTTTCACCGCTGGTCGATTGGGCCGACATCGACGGGCCGTTTCTGACCAAGGACGATCCGTTTTCAGGAATTACGTACGAGCGCGGCAAGATCGTGCTGCCGGATGGGCCCGGGTTGGGCGTTCGCGAGAAGGCCGTTATTGCGTAGGTACGTGATTCTCGCGCCGGGGCAATTCGCGGATAATGCGAAAACAGCGCACGGCGTCATTGCGTACTCGACCGATGAAACGGTCGCGGTCATCGATCCGGACGTCGCGGGAAAGACGGTGCATGAAGTCGTGCCGTACCTCGACAGCTGCGCGCCGATTGTCGCGACGCTTTCCGAGGCACTGCGGTACGAACCGACAGCGCTACTGATCGGCACCGCGCCGCAGGGCGGCAAGCTTCCGCCGGACTGGCGCGCCGAGATCCTGCGTGCGATCGAAGGCGGTCTCGAAATCGTCAGCGGCTTGCACGACATGCTCGCGGACGATCCGGAATTTGCAACTGCGGCGCGCCGTCAGAGCGTGGCGATCTGGGACGTGCGCAAACCACCTGAGATCCCGCTCTTTAGCGGCGCCGCCTACGACGTGAAAGCGCCGATCTTACTCGCGGTCGGCAACGACTGCGCAGTCGGCAAGATGACCGTCATGCTGGAGCTCGCGCGGGCTGCGCGC
>JAAXMC010000035.1 GCA_013036315.1 Vulcanimicrobiota bacterium | reverse complement strand
TGCCAAGAACGCAAGAATCGAGCGCCCACAGCACGGCGTTCACGCCGTGCACGACGGCAGCGCCGGCCTGCGTCCGGCGAGCCGCGATCGGATCCACGTGCATGGGATTCACGTCGCCCGTCAGCGCGGCGAAGTGGTTTTGATCGGAGGCGCCGAAAACTCTCAGCGATGTCCCTGGATGCGATTTATCAGAAATTGACACAGATACTGCAGGACGTGTTCGATGACGACACGCTGATCGCCCGTCCCGATCTCACGGCCGACCTGGTTGACGGGTGGGACAGTTTTGCGCACCTGCGCCTGATCTTCGCAGTCGAAAAGGCCTTCGGCGTGAAGTTCGCCGCCTCGCAAATAGCGGGATTGCAAAACGTCGGCGATCTTGCGGAGTTGATCGACTCAAAGGTCGCATGAGCGCGAACCTGTATACGAACCTCGCATGGCTGCCTCCGGCGCCGGCCGATTTTCGGCAGCAGTGCCGTGCGCTCGCATCGGAATCCGAACCCGGCATTGCGATAGCTCGCCTCGCGACCTATTCCTTGGACGAAAACCAGCTGCGCCGTCTTGCCGCCGCGATCGAAACGGTACGCGCCCAGGGTAAACAGCTCGTGCCGTTAACGCCGTTTAAGTTGGGCCTGCTGGGCAACGCGACGCTCGAACCGCTGGTGCCGGCCTTGGTTGCGACTGCGGCTCGGCACGGTATCGATCTCGAGTCCGTGAAGGCCGACTACGGACAAACGCTGCAAGAAGCGCTCTCGCCCGATTCGGTGATCAACCGCGCAAGACCCGACGCTGTGCTGCTTGCGCTGGATCATCGCGGGCTGCCGTTACGCACCGCGATCCACGATCCGCAAGCCGCTTCGTCGGGCATTGCAGATTCGGTAGCGTTTCTGGATTCGCTGCGGCGCGGCTTCCGAACGCACAGCAATGCGTTGAGCATCGTGCAGACACTTCCGGCGCTGCCGGAAACCACGTTCGGCAGTTTCGATCGCACGGTACCCGGCACGCTACGCAGTTTAGCTGCGGATTTTAACGCAGCCCTCGTCGCGAGCCTGCAAGAAACCCAGGACGTCATTCTCGACGTCGCATCGCTCGCGGAGACAGTCGGCTTGGCCGATTGGCACGCGCCGACCCAGTGGAACATCGGCAAGTTCGCGTTCGACACGAAGTTCTTGCCGCTTTACGCCGATCACGTGGCCCGCATCCTCGGCGCGCTCAAGGGAAAGAGCCGCAAATGCCTGGTGCTCGATCTCGACAATACGGTTTGGGGCGGCGTCATCGGCGACGACGGACTGGAGGGCATCGTCATCGGCCAAGGCGACGCGACCGGTGAAGCATATCTCGACGTACAGCGGACGGCGCTCGATCTCCGCGAGCGCGGCATCGTGCTCGCGGTGTCGTCAAAAAACGCCGATGAAACGGCGCGCTCGGCTTTCCGCAGTCACCCGGAAATGTTGCTGCGCGAAAACCATATTGCGGTATTCCAGGCGAATTGGAACGATAAAGCGACCAACATCGCGGCGATCGCCTCGGAACTTGCGCTTGGGATAGATTCGATCGTGTTTCTCGATGACAACCCCGCCGAGCGCGCGTTGGTTCGCAAGATGCTTCCGCAGGTTGCGGTGCCCGAGCTGCCGGACGATCCGGCGCTCTATGCGCGCACGCTTGCAGCTGCGGGGTACTTCGAGACCGTCGCGTTTTCGGAAGAAGACCGGCAGCGCGCCGGCTTCTATCAAGACAATGCGCGCCGGGTAGCGCTGCAGAGCCAGGCCGGAGATCTCGAGAGCTATTTGGCATCTTTGCAGATGAAGATCGTGTTTCGCCCGTTCGACGCGACCGGTCGCAGCCGGATCGCGCAATTGATCAACAAATCAAATCAATTTAATCTGACGACGCACCGCTATTCCGAACTCGATGTCGCAGCGTTCGAAACCGATCCGGCTTATTTCACTCTGCAGGTGCGGCTGACGGATACGTTCGGCGATAACGGCATGATTAGCGTCATCATCTGCAGGGCGCGGTCGAACGCGGTTTGGGAAATCGACACGTGGCTGATGAGCTGTCGCGTGCTGGGACGGCGCGTCGAACAAATGGTGCTGCGCGAGATTCTCCATCACGCGCGCGCGTGCGGCATAAGCGAACTGATCGGCAGCTATCTGCCGACGGAGAAAAACGGCTTGGTGCGCGACCATTACGAGAAGCTCGGATTCGACCTTATCGAAAGCGGCGCCGATGGCGCAACGACTTGGCGGCTGAACACGGCCGTCGAGATCGAGCCGGCGCC
>JAAXMC010000034.1 GCA_013036315.1 Vulcanimicrobiota bacterium | reverse complement strand
AGCGCGTGACGGTCGTGCCGCACGCGATCGAGCCTTTCTGGCACTCCGTTGCGCCCGAAAGCGCGTCGCCCTATGTGTTGCTCGTCGCCGCACCGGAGGCGCGCAAGAACGTGCGCTTGCTGTGCGAGGCATTCGACGCGGCACTTGCGGGTGAAGGCGTCGAACTGATCGTCGCCGGCGAGTTGCGGCCGGCTGACGAGCGCGCTTTCAAAGCGATGCGCGCAAAGCACAAGCAGGTTGCCGCGAGCGATACGGCATTGCGCGCACTCTATTCCGGCGCGCTCGCGGTCGCGGTCCCGTCGTTGGCCGAAGGCTACGGCATCACCGCGATCGAGGCGATGGCGTGCGGCGCCCCGGTCGTCGCGGCGAATGCGGGCGCATTGCCCGAAACGTGCGCGGGCGCGGCGCTGCTGGCGGCGCCCGCCGATCGCGATGCGTGGCGCGATGCTTTGCGGCGAATTCGAAATGACGACGCGTTGCGCGTGCGCCTTAAGGCCGCGGGATTGGAGCGTGCCGCGCAAGCGGATCCGCTCGGGCCGGCGCGCGCGATGCTCCGCATCGCGCACGGCTTGGTTCGCTAGTCAGCGAGCTACCGAAACTCCGCCGCACAATTTCGCAGGCATGTGGCCCACAAGCGCTCCGAAGAAGGCGCGCGCGTCGGTATTGTAAGCCGGGCAAGCCACCCATTTCGGATCGGCCCGCAGTTCCAAACGAACGCTCGGATTCGCGGACGCGACGGCCCAAACGCCTTCCTGACGGCGCGGAAGCACGACGTTGCGGGCGCTGTCCCGAACCTGCACCGCGCGCGCGTACGCGCTCCAATCCACGATGTAGGGCCAGCGCCCCGGCCGCAGGACCGTGTCGTTGAAGATCAGCAGCGTCAGGACGAACGCGCACGGAATCATGGCGCGCTCCAGCTTCGGCCAGCGGCGCAATCCGAACGCGGCGGCAATCGCCGCGGCGGCCGATAGCGGCGCCACCCAGTGCGAACCGATGCGGCTTGGGTCATAGGCCCACGGCTTCATGAAAAAGATCTCCGCCAGCAACGGCACGCCCAGCCAGAGCCAGCGCCCAGATCCCAACGGTGCGAACGCAAACGGCGCCAGCAGCAGCGCGACCATCGAAAGCTTTCCGGGGAGATTAAAAACCGTGAAACTGTAACCGGGATCGCTCGGATGCACGCCACTGAAGTGCTCATAAGACCAAAAGCCGATGCCGTTCACGCACGCTAGGGCGGCGATCACCGTACCGAGCCGGCGATCCCACCAAAACGCGCACGCGGCTCCGAACCAAGCCAAGAATAAAATTTCGTCCTCTTTGAGGCCCGCCAGCAGCTGCGCGCACGCAAGCGCAGGCCAGAACGCACGCCGCCGCACGGCTAACGCTCCGCTGAAAACAACGAGCGGCACGAAGACGTTCTCGGAGAAATTTTCGTACGCGAGCCCTTGCGCGGCCGGCGATAACAGATAGGCGATGCCGAGCAGCGCCGCCGCGCGCGCCGGCACGCCGAGTTCGCGCGCGAAGTAGACCAGCGGGATCGCGGCGGACGCCACGGCCAGCACTTGGATCGTCAGCAGCGTTTCGGCGCGCGGAAACAGCGCAACGAACGGCACGAGCGCCGCGAGCGCCCAAGAGTCGTGAACCTGGAAGTGCGGGCGCCACTCGGCGAAATTCCACGACGAACCGTGGCGCAGATTTACGAGCATCTGCAGAAACGTTCCGAGATCCGCTCCGTAACGCAAGGCATACAGGCGGTTGAGATCGAGCGCCAGGTAGATCAGCGCAAAGATCCCGGCCGCCCAATACACTGCGCGCATCAGTTCTTCTCGCGGGTCTCTTCGACCATCACGCGCAGCGCCGCCGTGAAGGATGCCGGAGAGAATTTTTCGGCGTGCGCGCGCAACACGCGCGGATCGTACGCACGCGGATCGAATCTCCGCATCGCCGCGGCCAGCGCTTGCGGCGAAGGCTCGTCGAAGAATTCACCCGTTACGCCGGCGTCGATCGTTTCCAGCGCGCCGCCGGCGCGGAATGCGATGGC
>JAAXMC010000033.1 GCA_013036315.1 Vulcanimicrobiota bacterium | reverse complement strand
AACCGTGGCCGAAAAAGAGACCCAATCCAAAAGCTACCAAGAAACCGATGCCCAAACCCTCGAAGAAAGGGCCCAAGAAAGAGATGCCCAAACCCAAACCCACCAAGAAACCGTAACCACCCGTCTTTATTTCGTTACAAAAGCGCAGCGCAAGCTGCGTTTTTTTTAGAAGTTGCAGGTTCCTTTTCGAACCCGGTGCTACTCCTACGGAAAGGAGGAGCACATTTTGAAACAGCTACTCGCATCTATAACAGCGGCGGCTTTCCTTTTGACCGGTACGGCCATGGCCGTCCCGCTCTCGAAAGCTCCAACGGCCACCTCGGCCATGAAACCTTGCAAACCCAAGTCGGCAATGCAACCCTGCAAGGGCCCGAAATCCGCCAAACCCGCCCCGCGCTACATGAGGGGCTATTGGCAGCGCCATTACAAGGCCGTCAAACCGACCCCGCACGCCACGAAGGGCCCGTGGCCGCGCCACATCCCCAGGGGGAGAGAAAAGCCCATCAAACCCTCACCGCAACCCACCAAGAAACCGTAACCACCCGTCTTCATTTCGCTACAAAGCGCAGCGCAAGCTGCGTTTTTTTTAGAAGCCCGCCGGCTTCTGATGAAACAGCAGCGGAATGAAGTGTCCAGCCATGAAGGAAACGGCGAATACTATCGATCCGAAAAACGCGATCTCAAGTCCGCGCAGCCATCTGTTTCGCGCACTTATACTTCCGGCATAGATGCCGATGCCGAACAGCCCGGCCAGCGCCAGCGCCAAGCTGCTGATCACCGCCGTCGCGGGTGCAATTCCGGGCAGCACGTACGGCGCAATCGGAACCAGCGAGCCCGCGGCATAAGACAAACCCATCGCCAGCGCGGGCCACACGGCCGAGGATTCGGCTACGCGTGGGTCGATGCCGAACTCGTCGCGCATCATCTCGTAAAGATATATTTCGGGGTTTTTTGCCAGCCGTGAAACGATCGTGTGCGCCTCGTCGGCACTGAAGCCTTTCAGTTTGCAGTAGGCGACCAGCTCGGCGAACTCGTCCTTCGGATTTTCGGCCATCTCGCGCTTCTCCATCTCGATGGACGCGCGCACGACTTCGCGTTCCGACTTGCCTCCCTGATATTCGCCGACAGCCATCGAGAGAGCGCCCGCGATCAACGCCACTATGCCGGCCGCCAAGACGGTCGCGCGGCCGCCCGCCGCGACGCCAAAGAACGTGACGATTCCCATCGTGGTCAGAATGCCGTCCTGCACGCCAAAGACGATCTCGCGAACGCGCCGCTGCTGTTCCAGCTCGCGGCGCTGTGGCGTATCGGGAATGCGTGGCATTCTGCTCATAGATGTTTCAGCCACCACTGCAGCATGTGGCCGTAGAGATCGCGGCGTTGCGCAATTCCGGCGATGCTGTGCGTCCGGCGTGGATAGACCATGAAATCCACATTCGTGCGATCCGCATCGATGAACGACTGCATCAGCGAGATCGTGTTGGCCATGTGCACGTTATCGTCGGAGGTTCCGTGGCTGATCAGCAGATCGCCGTGCAGATTCGCCGCTGCCGGCAGGACCGAACTCGCGTTGTAGGCGGCGAGATCGTCTTGCGGCTTGCCCATGTAGCGCTCGGTGTAGATCGTATCGTAGAAATGCCAGTCGGTCACAGGCGCGACCGCGGCGCCGGATTTGAATAGCGTGCTGTGCGTCAGCGCATACGTGGTTTCATAGCCGCCGAAACTCCAGCCCCAAATTCCGATGCGCGCGGGATCCACGTAAGCCAAAGACTGCAGGTAACGCGCGCCGATCTCTTGACCCAACAGCGAGCCCGGACCGAAGTTGTGATAGAGCAGCCTGACGTTCGCGTCGCTATCGACCTGCGAGGCCGGCCCGTCGATGCTGAAAACGATGAATCCATTCTGCGCCAGCAGCTGATGGTAAAGCGCGCGCTGACCGCCGAACGAGTTCGCCGTCGTCGGCGCGGCAGGACCGCCATAGACATAAATGATCACCGGGTACTTCCGCGACGGATCGAATCCCGGAGGCTTGATTATGGTCGCATCGAGCGGGCCGTATTGCGACGGCACGGAGAGCATCTCAATGGGAAGCAGCTGATTAAGCAAGCTATCTTCGTGATAGCCGAGCACGTCGCGTGGCTCGCCGGTCGCCGTCACCATCAGAAAGCTCTGCGGCAGACCGTTTAAAGTAGAATGCGTGTCGACGAAGAGCACGCCGCCAGGCGCGAGTGAAATGTCGTGTGATCCGGCTTCCGGCGTGACATTCTTCACCGCGCCGCCGCTTAACGGCACCAACAGCAAAGTGCGGTCGCGGCGAGTCGGATACGCTGCCGTCACGTAGGCGTTCGAGGCGCCCGGATCGACGCCCAGCAACGAATCCGAGCGATACAATCCCGTTAAACGTTTGATCGTGCCGGCAGAACTGCGGAAGTACAGTCCCTTCGTGCCGTCGCGGTCGAGCATCCACAGTGACCGTCCATCGGCGAGCCACGCCGGCAGTGGTACGTCGTCGACCCATTTCGAATCGCTTTGGTCGTAGAGAAGTTGTTCGCTGCCGCTGGGTGCGCGCGCAATCACGCGCACATGGGTTTGCGCGCGATTGAGAATCTCGAACAATACGTCGTTTGAATTTGGCCGCCAACCGAGAAACGGTAGGTACTCGTCTCGGGAACCGGCGTTGTAGACCAATGAGTCCGCGCCGCTGCCCAGATTTATGAGGCGCAACACTACCCGCGGGTTCGCTTCGCCCGCCAGCGGGTATTTTTCGTTGGAGACGGCATTATCGACGCTCAGAAAATCCACGATCGGAAACGCCGTTACCGGCCGCTCGTCCATCTGCATATAAGCGATCGATGTGCCGTCGGGCGACCACGCGAACCCGTGCGTCGTGCCTAGTTCCTCAGGATAGACCCAATCCAAACCGCCGTTGAGAATGCGATCCTCGCTTCCGCCTCGTGTGAGCCGCCGGATGGAAAGCTTCGGCGTGAGCGTCGCTACATACAGATCGGCGGATTTTACATATGCGATCGCGCCGCCGCGCGGCGACCATTGCGGATCGGATATGCGTTGGTCGATCGTGCGATCCGACCCGGCGGCGACACTGCGCACATACAGCGTTCCACGTATCGTAAAGGCTAGCGAACGCGAATCGGGCGACCACACCAGCGAGCCCGGCGTGCCCGCACCCTTTCCATAAGCATGCGGGTTGATGAGGATGCGATCGCTCTTCGCGCGCGCATCGTACAGGTGCACGGGAACGGCTTGGAACGGATCCTGCGTCTGCATTACGTACAGAAATGAATTGCCATCGGGCGCCCACGTGATGCGCGAGGGCTGCAATCCCCAAGGCGGACTAACGCCGAAGACCTGGTCCAGCGTCAGCGGCGTCAATTGGGCGCCGGCCGGCGCGGCGCAGAGCAGCGCAAGGACGGGAAGCGCAGCCAAGAAACGGCGCATCATATGAAGCGGACTTCACCGAAAGGCACCGCGAATACTTGGGAACCTCATGCCCAATCCGTTCGACCAGAAATTCACGCACCAAAACCCAATCGTGGAGGCCGCTACGCGCATTCGCGCCCGCCGCGAGATCGAGCGCGTCGCGGACGGCGGCGATAGCGGGCCGGTTCCCTTCGAAGATGCCGAACAAGCCTTGAACGCATTCGGAGAACGGCTGGCGGCCGGCGCGAAACGCCTCAATGCGATTTTGGGCGATCGCAACGGGATGAAATTCGTTAAGCTCTTGCGCCCGCTGCGTTTGCGCTTGCGCTTCGCGGAGAAACGCGTGAGTCTAGATTTAGACGACGTGCATCAACTCGTGCGTGTCGCCGGCCTCGGCTTGGAAGGCGAATGGCAATTCGATCCCAGCGCGCAGGTGCCGTCGCTGATCAACCTTTCGAAGATCTCGACCGAAGCGGGCTACGGCGAAGCGCTCACCGCTTCTTCCTTATTAAAGCTGATCGCCGCGGACGCCGAGTTGGAGCCGCCGTCGCACTTGCAAGGCCCCGGCCCTTTGAGCTTCTAGCGATAATTTTCGGCGTCGGACAAATCGCATTGACCGGACACGCGCCGCAAAGCGGCACCGGCGCTTTGCAGATTGCGCGGCCGTGCAGGATCAGCCAATGATGCGCGTGCCGCCATTTTTCGCGCGGCACGATCGCTTGCAGATCGAGCTCGACGGCGCGCGGAGTCTTTCCAAGCGTTAAGCCAAGGCGATGCGCGACGCGGAAGACGTGTGTATCGACGGCGATGGCGGCTTCCCCGAACGCGACCGACATCACCACACTGGCGGTTTTCCGGCCGACTCCCGACAGCGCTTCGAGCTGCTCGCGCTCGGGGGGAACCTTACCGGCGTGCTGTTCGACCAGACAACGCGCGGCGTTGATAATGTTCTTTGCTTTCATGCGAAAAAAGCCGCACGACCGGATGATGCGCTCGACGTCGCTCTGTTTGGCTTTCGCGAGCTCTTCCGGCGAGGGATATTTCTCGAAAAGCGTGGGCGTGGTCATGTTCACGCGCGCGTCGGTGCATTGGGCCGAAAGAATCACGGCGACCAGCAGCTCGAACGGATTGGAATACTGCAGCGCCGTCACCGCATGCGGATAGGTGCGCTCGAGAATTGCGAGCTCGCGCGCGGCGATGGGTTTGCTTACCTTGCGTTTTGGAAACGGAATCTTCGGCATCCGCCAGCGGATTTGCCGCCATGCCCGACGTATCCTCACGCCATGCCCGATTTATCACGGCGCGATCTTCTCATTGGCGGCGCCGCGGCCGCTGCAACGGCCGGCGTGCTTAGCGTCGAGGGCTGCAACATCGTGAGCTCAGGTGGTTCACTGGCGCCGATCGGCCCTACGACCTACACCCTGACCACGCAGTACGCCGACCACGTCTTCGGCGGCAAGACCCTGCGTACGCGCACTTTTAACGGCACGATTCCGGGCCCGACGATGGAGCTCTCCCCCGGGCAGCAGTTCGTGGTAAACGTCGTTAACGCGTTTCCGCCAAATCCGACGGCGGCAACCCCCGGCCCAGGCACCGACCCGATGAACAATCCGCATCTGTTCAACACCGCCAACCTGCACGTGCACGGCCTGCAGGTCGTTCCGCATATTTTCAATCCCGTTGGAACCAGCGATCCGACCGCGATGATGGTTGCTATTCAGCCGGGCGCGACGTACGCGTACAATTTCGCCGTGCCGTCGGATCAGCCGAGCGGTTTGTATTGGTATCACCCGCACCATCACGGATCTACCGACGTCGAAGTCTCGGGCGGAATGGCCGGGCTGATCATCGTGAGAGGCCCGATCGATCAGGTTCCCGAGATTGCGGCCGCGCGCGACCTCCAACTGGCATTTCAAACGATCAATGTCAACAAGAGTACGGCTACTCCCGGCATTTACGATCTCGAGTACGCCGCCTATCAGCCGCCCACGAGCGGTGGTTACAAACCGCGCGCCGATTATCTGTACGCTTTGGTGAACGGTCAAGTGGTCAACCTGATAGATTTCACGATCGGTCCGGTTTGCGGCGCATCGAATTGCGGAGTCGCGACGGCTTCGGCGCCGCCGCAAATTCAGATGCAGCCGGGTGAAGTCGTTCGCCTGCGTATTCTCAATGGTTCCAACACGCTGAACTTACCGCTGTCGCTTCCGGGGTTTGACGTGTACGTCATTGCATACGACGGCGTAAATCTGCTCGCTCCGCAGCTCGTGCAAACCGCGACGACGCCGCTGCTGCTGACCATGGGAGGCCGCATCGAACTGCTGCTCCGCGCGCCCGCGGCAGCCGGAACGTACACGCTTTCGGGCGTGGCCGATACCACCGACCCGCATCCGTGGCCGGCATTTGCTTTGACGCAAATCGTCGTGAGCGGCTCCCCGCTCTCCATGAGCATTCCAACCTCGCTACCGACGCCCACGCGCGAGTATCCGCTCATCGCAGACAGCGAGATCTCCGGCCCGCGCTCCGTGGTGTTCAACGGCGTGCCGTCAACGTCGATTCTCTTTGGAACGGCTCTAACCGTCAACGGTAGCGTCTACAACGAAACGAGCGTTCCGCCGGATTTCGTTTTGCCGGTCGGCAAAGCCGAACAGTGGACGATCACCAATCAAATGCCCGAAGGTCATCCATTTCATCTGCACACCAACTCCTTCGAAGTGCATACTGTCACCGGTCCGAGCGGCACGGTTAATTACAACCCGCCGATTATTTGCGACAGCGTCTGGGTTCCACCCAACGGGACGGTCGTAATGCGCGTGCGCTACAAACAATGGCGCGGCAAAGACGTTTTCCATTGCCACAAACTGGTCCACGAGGACCAGGGGATGATGGCGAACACGCTGCTAGTTTAGCGGGTGGGTGTGACCAGTTTGTGATGGCGAGCTCCTCGGTGTCATCCTGAGCGAAGCATTTCGCCTTCAGCGAAATGCGAAGTCGAAGGGCGGCCGAGCGCAGTCGAGGCCCGCACGAGGTACGTTACGCCGAGTGCGACCGAGCTAGGCGCTTCAACTCGGCGAAATCGCCGCGCGCCAGCGCGGCTTTCTTCTTACGGGACCATTTTTTGATCTGCTTTTCCCAACTTATGGCGCGATCGACTTCAGTGAATTCCATCGCGTGAGCGAGAGTCACCGGACGCCGTGTAAACGTGTACGACCTCGGATCTGTCCCTTCGTTATGTTGCCAGACGCGCCGTTCGACATCGCGCGTGATCCCGATGTAATAACTGCCGTCGTCGCAAAGGACCATATACACCCAGTAGGATTTCATCCATGGTCATTCCCGACGAGCGATCATCTTGGAAACCCCTAATGCGGCCCTCGACTACGCTCGGGCGTGGTTCGACAAGCTCACCATGACAAATAGGACAAGCTCACCATGACAAATAGGACAATCTCACCATGTCAATCGCACAGCTCACCATGACACCCGAAAGTGCCACAACAATCCGCGCTCAGCCTACGGCTTGAGATACTGAACTAGCCAGCCAATCCAGCGGCGATTTACATCCAGCGCGCGCACCGGATCGCCCGGTGAGTGCCCCGCGACCGGATAGGCAAAGAAACGAACCGGGACGCCGTGATCCGTTAGCGCGCGGAACATCTCGTAGGATTGCGTAATCGGCACGCGCACGTCGCCGGTGTCGCTGAGAATGAGCGTGGGCGCGGTGATATTCCAGGCGTACGTGATCGGCGATTGGTCGCGGTATGCTTGCATGTAGCTGCCGGTGTACGGCGAGCCGCCGAAGCTGAATGCAACGGTGACGTTGTTGTCGGAAAGCGCATACTCGTCGACCCAGTTGTTAACGGCCGCGCCGGCGACTGCAGCTTTCCAAATAGTGTAATGCCCCTCGAGCCACGAGGTCATGTAGCCGCCATACGACCATCCAGAAACGCCGATCCGCGAAGTGTCCACGTGCGCTGTTTGCTCGACGGTCGCAATTCCGGCCATCACATCGCGGCCCGGCCCGGCGCCCGCGTCGTTAACGATCGCGTGCCAGTACTTCTCGCCGAGATTGTCGCTGCCGCGATAGTTCGGATTGAAAACCAGGAAGCCGCGCGCGGCCAAGAGCTGATTGAGCGTGCTGAAGGAAAGAATCGAAGCGGAGTTCGGGCCGCCGTGAATCACGAGCACGAGCGGATAGGCTTTGCTCGCATCATAGCCGGGCGGATACGTCAGCGTGCCGTCTTCCGAAAAACCTTCGGACGTCCACGTCACCGGCTGAACTCTGCCCAGGTCGAGTTGCGCGACCGCATCATTGTAAGAAGTCAAACGTTTGGGCGCGGCGCTCGCCGAGCTCATGTAATAGAGCTCGCCCGGATGATTGGCTTGGCTGCCGGTAAACGCAATCGCGCCGGTCTTGCTGACGCTAGCATCGAGCCAGAAGGGTTGCACCGGCTGCACCGGGCCCAGCTGCAAGCGTTGCGCCGCTCCGTCGAGCGGCTTCAGCCAGAGCGCCGCATCGGTGCCTTTGTGCCCGGCAATCAATAGCGATTTCGAATCGGGCATCCAGATCGCGCGAACCACGTTCGTGTCGATGTCGTCGGCGGTAAAGTCTGTGCCGTTGCCGCCGCTGGCCGATGTTACGAAGACATCATTTTGCGCGGCCGGATCTCCCCCAAACGGATACCAGTAAGCCACCCTCGTTCCGTCGGGTGAGAAATCGCCGTACCCTTCGTATTTGCCGTGCGAGGTCAGCGCGCGAATCGATCCGGTTTGCACGTCGAGCACGTCGACCGTCGCCAGATAGCCATCCGTGTCATACGCGTTGGGCATGCGCGTAAAGATGACCGACCGTCCATCCGGCGACCATGAAAGCGGCGAAGCGGGCGAACCCGGCGGCGTGGCAGTCGGCAAACTCCAGGTGCCTTCGGTCAAACGTTTGTCACCGGTGCCGTCCGCATTGATCAGCCAAATATGGTTGGGCGTGGGCGCCGCTTTATCTTGATAGGCTTGATCGCCGACCACGAACGCATCGAGATGATGCTCGATATCTTTTTTATTCGGCGCTTCGTCGGGTGTTACGTAGGCAATCGCGTTGCCGTCGGGGCGCCACGTAAATTGCTCGACGCCGAGCGCCGAGTGCGTGAGTTGCGTTGCATCGCCCCCGCGCATATCCAATAGAAAAATCTGCTCGGCGGCTTTGTCGCCCTCGCCGGCAACGGAGAGAAACGCCAAACGCCGTCCATCCGGCGACCATGCCGGCGATGTGACGCCGCGGCGCGCCGCCGTCAGCGGGCGCGTGCTCGAATCGCGCAGATCGTAGAGCATCAGTGTGCGCGTGCTGCGATCCGTCTTATAGTCGGGCTTGGAAAGAATGAAAGCAATCGCGTTGCCGTCGGGCGAGATCGTCGCCTCCGAAATACCAGACAGCGACTTAACGTCGTCCAAGACCATCGTGCGCGCCGACGCGGAAGCCGCAGTTGCGACAACGAGCGCCAAAACAAAACCGAAGAGTTTCATCATTACCTCAAGTACCGGTCGATCCAGGCCAGCCAGCGCCGCGTGACGTCTTCCGAACGAACCGGGTCGCTCGGGAAATGCCCGTGCACGGGATAAGCCACGAACTGTACCGGCACGCCGTTGTCTTTGAGCGCGTGATACATCTTGAACGAGTTGGTGATCGTTACGTTGTTGTCGCCGATGTCGCCCATTATCAACGTGGGCGCGTGAATCGCTTGCGCGTAGGTGATCGGCGACTGGGCGCGCCACATCGCCGAATATTTCGGATTCCACGGTGAACCGCCGAACCACGGCACGTCGGTGTACACATAGAACGCGACGTTGTAATCGTCGAACCAATCGTTGAGCGCCGCGCCGGCGACGGCCGCCTTCCAAATGTTGTAGTGGCCGGTCATCCACGAAGTCATGTAACCGCCGTACGACCAGCCGGAGACGGCGATGCGGCTCTTATCTACCTTATAAGAACGTTCGACCGTCGCGATGCCTGCCATCACGTCGCGACCCGGCCCCGCGCCGGCATCGCGCGAAATGGCGTGCTGATAGCGATCGCCCAGGTTCGTGCTGCCGCGGTAGTTCGGATTGAAAACCAAATAGCCGTGCGCCGCGAAGAGCTGGTTCTGACTATTCCAGGCCTGTGTAGACGCCGATTGCGGTCCGCCGTGAATCACGAGCACCAGCGGATACGCTTTTTGCGAATTGTAACCAGGCGGCATGGTGAGCACGCCGTCTTCGGAAAAACCGTCGTTCTTCCAATTGACTTCAGCCACGCGCCCGAGTTGGAGTTTGGTTATGAACCCATTGACGTTGGTCAGCCGCACCGGTTGGGATGCGGGCGATGCAAGATAATACAGCTCGCCGGGGTGGCCGGTTGTCGTTCCTATGAACGCGAGTGCTCCTGTTTTGCGCGCGGTCTGACCCGTTTGTGAAAGCGCCACATTTCCAAGATTCACGCGCTTGGTCGCGCCGTTGAGCGTCACGTACCATGCGGCCGTGCGCGGTCCGTCGGGCCCGAACAGCCACAACGCTTTCCCGCTCGGATCCCACGCGGAACCGTTGATGTTACGATCGATCTGCGCGCGAATGTCTTTGCCGGATCCGCCGCCGGGACGCGTGACGTAGATCGCATTGCCGTTCGTGTCGTCGCCGTTTGTGTTGCGCGCATAGGAGATCGCGTTTCCCGCGGGCGCGAAATCCGGTGCGCCCTCGAGCCCGGAGTTGCCGGTGAGCGGCGTACGCTTTCCGCTACGCACGTCGATCACGTCGATGACGGCGCCGAGCGAATTACCGATGAGCGGAGTTGGAAAATGCACGAATGCAATCTGCTTGCCGTCGGGCGACCACGTTAGTTCTGACGTCGCACCCGGATCGACCGTGCCCAAACTCCACGAACCGCTCGTCAGCCGTTTCGCCGTTCCGCCGCTTGACGAAATCACCCACAGGTGCGACGGGATCGCCGCTTCGGTGTGCAGATAGTCGTTAGCGCCGATTTCGAATGCGTCGAGATGCGCGTCGACCTGTTTCTTGTACGGATTGGCATCTTGCGTGATGAATGCGAACTGCGAGCCGCTGGGGCTCCATGCGAATCCGTCGATGCCCTGCGCAGCTTTTGTGACCGGACGCGGATCGCCGCCGTTCATCGGAAGAACGAAGACCTCTTCTTGCGGATCGGAGACGCCCTCAACGGTCGTCGACATCAAGAACGCAATCCGCGATCCGTCAGGTGACCAGCGCGGCGAGCTCAAGCCGCGGCGATCGAACGTCAGCTGGCGAACCTGCTTCGTCTTGATATCGATCAGCATCAAATCGCTTTGCGAGCGGTCCTTCACGAAATCCGGATGTCCGCGCAAGAACACGATTCGCTTGCCGTCGGGTGAAATCTGCGGGCTGCTCAGCGAAGTGAGCCGGCGTATATCCGAGAAGTCAATCGTACGCGCAGAGGTGGTCACGGGAAACAATGCCGCGATCGAAGCCGCGGCGAGTATTGCTAAACGCATCGACGGATGAGTACCGCTACTCCGCCAGCGCGACCTGCCGCCCACGCAGGCTTACCAGTCCGTCGCGCACGAGCGATTCGACGATGGCTTTCAGATCGTCCGCCGTGCGGTCCGGCATCGCCAGCTCACGGTGCAGAACAAGCAGCGAGACGCCTTGGCCCGCCGGCAGCCGGCGCAAGCGGTCGATAACGCGGCCACGCGCAAACCGCGTCGTGCGTTCAAACGGAATCGCCGCGCTCTTGGGTCGCGCGCGTTTCGTAGCAGCGGGGTCGATCGGCGCCGCGGCGCACACTTTTCGGAGCGGGCAGATGCTGCACTTCGGCGCGCGCGCCGTGCAGATCGCCGCGCCGAGATCCATCAACGCCGAGTTCCACTCGTGTCCGCGCCCGCGCGGCACCAATGCCTGCGGCTCTTCGGAGCCGAGCGTCAGGCGGTGCACGACGCGCCGCACATTTGTATCGACCGCGGCGTCGTCGCACTCGAACGCAAAGGCGCGCAATGCGGCAGCCGTATAGGGCCCTATGCCCTTGAGCGAGCGCAGCGACTCGAGATCGCGCGGCAGCACGCCGCCGAATTGTTTTACGACCGTTTCGGCGATACGTTTCAATCGCAGCGCACGCGAGTTGTAACCCAATCCTTGCCATTGGCGAATCACATCGGCCACCGAAGCGGCCGCCAACGTCTCTAACGTCGGGTACGTTTTAATGAAGGCGCGATACTTCGGCAGCACCCGCTCGACTTGCGTTTGCTGCAGCATAAACTCGCTCACCAGGATGCGGTAGGGATTGCGCGTTTTTCGCCACGGCAATTGCGCGCGGCCATTTCTCGCGTACCACGCGAGCAAACGCCTTTGAAGCTTTCTCACTTTGTTGTATTTACGGGCAGTCAGGCCATAGCTCCGGCGGATTGTGCGGAGCCGGTTCGTCCCATTGCTGGGCGAAAAAGAACGGCTGCCCGTGCCAGCGCGCGATTCCCATCCCGGGCGCGTCTGTGTACGGATGGTTTGAGACTGCGATGTGACGGTTCTGGGTCTCAATACCACTGATCATTACAACCGGCGTGCCGGTCTCGAAAGGAAACCCGGTGGAATGGCCGTTCCGTGCGGTTACTGTTGCGATGAAGCCCTTGAACGGCAGTTCCTCAGATTTGACATCGATTGACGCCAACCACGACGACAGATTGGCCAGCCGAAGGTGGAAGGGATGCACCTTCGCGATAATATCCATCGTCGCCACGGTACAAGTGTTCGGGAGCATTTGTATATCGACTTCGAAATTTCTAAAGAATAGCGTCCCCTCGTTAGCTTTTATGGGAGCATTGTTGATGCCGAAAGAGCGAATTTGACGCAGTGCGGCGGTTTTGCATGGCACTTGTCCAACCGAGGCCGCGGCGAGAAGCGGATGGTTCGCCGCGCCTTGCACTAACAACAAGACCACCGCGGCGACAATAAAACCGTACTTCATATTGAGTCACCTTCCGCCCGGTGCTTCGGCGGAAGCGAGCGCGAGCCCGTCGAAGCCAAATTTATGGCTGAACATCAAGTCGACGCCGTCGTGATCGGCGCGGGCCCGGGCGGTTACCACGCCGCGATCCGGTTAGGGCAACTCGGGAAAACAGTGATTTGCGTGGACCGCGACGAGGTGGGCGGCGTTTGCTTGAATTGGGGCTGCATTCCGACCAAAGCGCTCTTGCATGTCGGCGAAATCGTGCGGCAGATCGATGACGCCGGCGCGCTCGGACTAAAAGTGCCGAAAGCGGAAATCGATCGCGGCGGCGTTGTCAAATTCAAAGATGAGGTCGTCAACGCCAACGTCGGCGGCGTTAAACAGTTGTTCAAATTCAACAACGTGCAATTCATCTATGGCGAAGCTGCCTTTAAAAGCGCGACCGAGATAACGGTGAAGAAAAAAGAAGGCGGCGCGGACACGATCAAAGCGCAGTTCGCAGTGATCGCAACCGGGTCGGCGCCGGTCGATGCGAAAGCATGGCCGCGCGACGGCGAATCGATTATCAATTCGGACGACGCCGTGCAACTCAAGAACACCCCGAAGACTATTTTGATCATCGGCGGCGGAGTGATCGGCTTGGAGTTCGCCACGGTCTACGCGCGCATGGGCGCGAAAGTGCTCGTCATCGAGATGATGCCGCAAATTCTCACGGGAACCGATCTTGACATCAGCAAAGAACTCGGCCGCGTTCTGAAAAAACAGGGCGTCGAGATCATGGTGAACACCAAAGTCGGCGCCGTGAAAAAAGACGGCAAGATCGTCAAGGCGAGTTTCAACGGCGAAGGCACCAACGGCAAAGATGAAACGCGCGAATTCGAATGCGTGCTGGTGGCCGTCGGCCGCCGGCCCGTTACCGACAGTTTGAATCTGCAGGCCGCCGGATTGCAAACCAACGATGGCGGGTTCATCGACGTCGATCCGCAGCGGCGCACCAAAGTGAAGAATATCTTCGCGATCGGCGACATCAGCGGTATGCCGCTGCTCGCGCACAAAGCCATGAAAGAGGGCGTGATCGCGGCCGAAGTGATCGCCGGCGATCGTTCGGCGGCCTTCGATCCGGTTGCGATTCCGAATTGCGTCTATACCGATCCGGAGGTCGCGACTGTCGGCCTTTCAGAGGAAGAGGCCAAATCGCACGGTTACGAAGTGCGCATCGGAAAGTTCCCGCAGAAAGCCAGCGGCCGCGCGCGCACGATGAACGATACCGACGGGCTTATCAAACTCGTGGGCGATGCCAAGACCGACATGCTGCTCGGCATGCACATCTGCGCGCCGCAGGCCGAGTCGTTGATTGGCGAAGGCGTGATTGCCCTCGAAATGGGCGCCACGCTCGAAGACATCGGCCTCTCCATCCATCCGCATCCGACGCTGACCGAAGGCATCATGGAAGCCGCCGAGGCCGCCCACGGCAAAGCGATCCACATCGTCAACCCCAAACCGAAGTCGCCGCAACCCGCGGCTGCAACCGCGAAGTCTTAGGGGCCATGCGCGCCAGGGTGCTCGACCTCGGGTTGCGGCCTTACCGTGAGGTTTGGCAGCTTCAGCACGAGTTGCACGAACGGGTCGGCAGCGGCCAGGATCCCGAGACATGGATTTTCGTGGAGCACCCGCCGGTCATTACGCTCGGCCGCAACGCCAAGAATGCCAACGTCTTGCTTTCACGCGAAGCGCTGGCGGAGCGCGGCGTCGACCTGGTGGAAATCGAGCGCGGCGGCGACGCCACTTATCACGCGCCCGGGCAACTCGTGGTTTATCCGATCCGCCGGTTGGAGCGCTTTCGTGAAGTCGTGCCGTTGGTGCGAGCGCTTGAGAGCGCGGTTATCGACGCGTGCGCGCGTTTCGGTGTCGCGGGCGAGCGTTGCGCGGAACATGCCGGCGTATGGGTTGGCGATAATCAGCTGTGCGCGATCGGTTTAGCCGTGCGAAAGATGACTTCGATGCACGGCATCGCGCTCAACGTTTCAAACGACTTGTCGTACGATTCGCTCATCAATCCGTGCGGGTTAACCGATCGCGGCCTAACGAGCCTATCGCGGGAAACGGGTCGCACTGTTTCAATCGCTGAAGCAAGGAACGCGCTACTCGACGCATTTACAAGACAATTTGATCTGATGGCCGTCGCATGATCGAAGTCGATCTGGTCCGCATTGCCAAGCCGGAGTGGCTCAAAGTAAAGCTACCGCACGGCGACGATTACGAACGCGTGAAGCGCGAAGTCAGCGCGTTGCGTTTGAATACGGTCTGCCAAGAGGCGCTCTGCCCAAATCTCGCGGAGTGTTGGGGTGCCGGCACGGCGACGATTATGATTCTGGGCGACACGTGCACACGCGGCTGCCGCTTCTGCAATGTAAAAACCGGAAACCCGAAGGGCGAAGTCGACTGGCTCGAGCCGGTGCGCGTGGCTGAAGCCGTGCGCGATCTCGGTTGGAAATATTTGGTCGTAACGGCAGTTGACCGCGACGACTTAGCCGACGGCGGTGCGTTGATTTTCGCAAACACCGTGCGCGAGATCCACCAACGCGTGCCCGGCGCGCGTGTTGAAATCCTGAGCGGCGATTATCGCGGCGACCTGAACGCGCTCGACGTCGTGCTCGATGCCAAGCCGGACGTGTTCGCGCACAATCTCGAGACGGTTCGCCGCCTGACGCCGCGCGTGCGCGACAAACGCGCCAAATACGATCAGTCGCTGCGCATTCTAGAGCACGCGAAATCGCGCGCACCGGAACGCTTCCTCAAGACCTCGATCATGCTCGGCCTCGGAGAATCCGATGAAGAGATCGAGCAAACGATGGACGACGCACGGGCCGCCGGCGTCGACATTTTCACGATGGGCCAGTACCTGCAGCCCACCAAGAAGCACCTTGCGGTCGATACATTCATTCATCCGCAAAAGTTCGCCCAACTCGGCACGCTCGCGAAGTCGAAAGGCTTTCATCAAGTGGTTTCAAGCCCGCTCTCGCGCAGCTCGTATCACGCCGAACAGGCTTTTGCTTAAAGCCGAATCATGACTCCGTTCTTCTTAAAGCGGCCTATCTTAGCGGCCGTCTGTTCGCTGGTTGTCCTCATCGCCGGGCTTATCGTCATCCCGACTTTGCCGATCGCCCAATATCCACAAATCGCGCCGCCGGTCGTTTCAGTCAATGCGGGTTTCACGGGCGCAAACGCCCAAGCGGTGGAGTCCGCCGTTACGACGCCGCTCGAACAAGCCATCAACGGCGTCGAGGGTCTGCGCTATATCACTTCGACGAGCTCCGACAACGGCACGAGCGCGATCACCGCGACCTTTAATCTCGGCACGAATTTGGACATCGCCGCCAGCGACGTGCAAAATGCGGTGCAGTCAGCTTTAGGGCGCCTCCCCAACGAGGTCAAGCAAACGGGCGTCACGGTTTCGAAGAATTCCGGCACGTTTGCTATGGCGATCGCGATCCGCTCGACCAACAAACAATACAACCAGCTCTTCTTGAGCAACTACGCCGAACTCAACGTCGTCAACTCGCTCAAACGCGTCGCCGGCGTCAGCAACGTCATCATCTTCGGCCAGCGGCGCTACGCGATGCGCGTTTGGGTGAATCCGCAGCAGCTGCAGGCGCGCGGGCTCGCGATTTCCGACGTTCTCTCCGCATTGCAAGAACAGAACGTCGAAGTCGCCGCGGGCAGCATCGGCGGCGCACCCGAGCCGAGCAATCAGCCGTTTACGATCAGCGTTCACGCCGAAGGCCGCCTGAGCGACCCCAGTCAGTTCCGCAACATCATTCTGCGCGCGGATCCGAACGGCGGCTTCACACGGCTGGGCGACGTGTCGCGCGTGGAGATCGGCGCCGAAGACTATTCGAGCGTTATCGGATTCGACGGAAACAAGAACGTCGTCGGCATGGGCGTGCTGCAACTGCCTACTGCCAACGCGCTGCAAGTCTCGCGCGGCGTGCGCGCGGAGCTCACGCAGCTGCAGAAATCCTTTCCGCCCGGCGTGACCTGGGAGATGGCCTTCGACAGTTCGGAGTTCGTCAATGAATCGATCCGCGAAGTCATCCTGACGCTGCTGCTCTCGATCTTCCTGGTCATCGCGGTCATCTATCTCTTTTTACAAGATCCGCGCTCCACGGTTATTCCGGCGGTCACCCTCCCGATCTCGCTGATCGGCACATTTTTCGTAATGAAGCTCTTCGGCTTTACGATCAACACGATTACGCTCTTCGGATTGACGCTTGCGACAGGGCTCGTCGTAGACGACGCCATCGTCGTGATCGAAAACATCGCGCGCTTCGTTCAAGAGAAAGGGATGAGCGGCGGTGAAGCCGCCGCGGCGGCGATGCGGGAGGTGCAAGGCGCGGTCGTCGCATCGTCGCTGGTGCTTTTGGCGGTCTTCGTTCCGGTCGCGTTCTTTCCGGGAACGACCGGGCAGCTCTACCGGCAATTCGCGCTGACGATCGCCGCATCGATCTCGATCTCGCTCTTCGCGTCGCTGACGCTTACGCCCGTGATGTCGGCGCGCATGCTGCGCACCGATTATCACTCGCACTTTCCACTCTTCGTGGTCTTTAATCGCGGCTTAACCGCATTCCGCGGCTGGTATCGCGACACGCTCCCGAAGCTCTTCCGCGCGCGTTACATCGTCGCGACGCTCTTCATCGGCGCGTTGCTGGCGACGTTCATACTCTTCCGCACGGCGCCGACCGCGTTTATTCCCGACGAAGATCAAGGCTTTTTCGTGGTTACGATTCAGGCGCCGGAGGGATCGTCGCTCGCGCACGAACTCGACGTGGCGCGCCGCGTCGAAGCGATCCTCAGCAAACAGCCCGAGATCGTGCACGTCTTCGACGTCTCCGGTTTTAGCTTCACCGGCAGCGGACCCAATCGCGGTATCATGTTTGCGCGCCTGGCGCCGTGGTCGCAGCGCGGCGGATCGGCGCATTCGCTCGATGCGCTGCTGCAGCGCATTCAAATGCAATTCTTCGGCATCGCCGACGCGCAGGTCTTCGCGTTCAATCTGCCCGCGATTCAAGGCGTCGGGAACTTCGGCGGGTTTCAGTTCGAACTGGAAGATCGCGGGAACGTCGGCTTGCCGGCATTGATGGGCACGGCCTTCGGCTACATGGGGCTCGGAAACCGAAACCCCGATTTGCTCAACGTCTTCACGACCTTTCGCATCAATTCACCGCAGATGCAGATTCACGTTGACCGCGCGAAGGCGAAGTCGATCGGCGTATCGCTCACCGACGTGTTCAACACGATGCAGACCGATCTCGGATCGTTCTATGTCAACGACTTCGACTATCTCAACCGCTCGTACCGCGTGATGGTACAAGCTCAAGAACCGTTCCGCACCACGATGCAATCGCTCCAGTATCTCTACGTGCGCTCGAAAGACGGCGGCATGGTTCCGCTGAGCGGCATCGCCCAAGCCAAACTCGGACTGTCGGCGCCGATCATCAACCACTACAACCTGTACCGTTCGATCGAAATCAACGGTTCGGCCGCCGCGGGCAAAGGTTCCGGCCAAGCCATCGCCGCAATGGAAAAACTCGCCGCGCAGATCGATCCGCCGGGCGTCAGCTACGAATGGTCGGGCATCTCGCGCGAGGAGATCGAGGGCGGCGTGCTATCGGCGCTGATCTTCGGCGTCGGCATCGTGTTCGTGTTCCTGGTGCTGGCCGCGCAATACGAGAGCTTCATCGATCCGTTCATCGTACTGCTCGCGGTGCCGGTAGCAATTTTGGGCGCGCTGGTCTTCTTAGACGTCCGCAGCATCGCAACCGACGCCTACGCGCAAGTCGGCTTCGTCATGTTGATCGGGCTGGCGAGTAAGAGCGCCATTCTGATCGTCGAGTTCGCTAACCAACAGGTAGCGCAAGGGGCCGACGTCATCACAGCTGCATCTCGCGCTGCCCAAACGCGGCTGCGTCCGATTCTCATGACGTCGATCGCGTTCATCATCGCCGTTACGCCGCTCGTCTTTGCGGGCGGAGCAGGCAGCGCGGCACGCCATTCTCTCGGCACGGCGGTATTCGGCGGCATGGTCGTTTCCACAATCCTGAACCTCGCGATTACGCCGGTTCTTTACGTGATCGTCAAATCGTCGGAGATGCGCCGCCGGCCTGAAGGCGAACCCCCGCTTCCCGCCTAAGTCCGCGCATCCACGCTGTTGGAGATCGATTTGATGCTTCGTTCTTTTTTACGTGCTTCTGCCGTTTTTGCGTTTGTCACCGCGCTGGTCGCGGCGCCCGCGCTCGCCGATGTGACGGGACCGTTCGGCACGGTCGTTCGCGGCGCGAATACCGCCATCAAGAACGCGATGAACACTCAGAGCATGCCCAACGGCACCATCGCGCAAGTCCCGCCGGTGGGTCAGGCTCCGGTTGGGGGCAAGGCGCAAATCGGGCTGCCGACCGGTTTCAACTATACGATCGATTTCTCGGTGGCGCGCCCGTACGGCAACGTGGGCAGCTTTGGAAGCAAATGGATGCAGGGCGGTACCGACGTCGTTGCGGGCTGGGGCTTCAGCCCGAAGATGGCCGTCGTTGCGAACTACTATGAGTTGCAACACTATCCGGTCGGTTTCAATAGCGGACAGGTTCCGTTCTTTCTGCCAAACGGTTTTCCGCCGACACCCGGAGTGAACCCCAGTTGCGTCGATCTCAGCGGCGCGACGTCGAGCACGTGCACCGGCATCAGCGCGCCCGTTGATGTCACGACCAAAGATAAGTTCTTCCTTGGTTTATGGGAGAATTTGATCAACGTCGGAAAATTCCGCGGACGATCGATTCCGATCGTCGTCACGCCGACCTATGTGTCGCGCTGGTCGCAAGTCAATGCGTCCGGCGGCAACGGCGATGTGGTCGCGTTCGTCGACTTAAGCGGCGTGCCGCATTTCGGCATCAGCACCCGCACGACGCAAGTGTACTCCCTGGCCGTAACGGTTCCGTTCTTGAAGACGCCCAAAATGTTCGGCACGTTTACGGTGGCGCCGTCGTGGCTGGTGCACACCGCCGGCATGAACCAAGTAAATCACGCGCAGCTCTATCAGATTCTGTATCTCGAGTTCAACCCGACGCCCAGCACAAAGATTTTCCTCGAGCCGCAGAGCTCGCGCGATTACTTGCCGGCCGATCCGTACGCACAGCATGTGGTCGCTTACTTTGCCGGGATCGCGCAACACCTCGGACCAATGGCATTCGTGCAGCTGGTTCTTAATAGCGGCGGCCCGACCAACTACTCGCCGTATGGAATCAAGCAACTCAACTGTCTGCAGCTGCCGTGTTCGCAAAATACGGTTCCGACGGTTGGAGGCCTAAAGGCCACGCAATTGCAGATACAAATAGGCATCGGTTCGCCCAGCGTCATTCAGTTCTGATTACGGGGATGAGCATCATGTTCACAACAATGCAACGCGCTGCGGCGGCGCTCACACTCATCGCTCTCGCAGCCTGCAGCGGAGGCGTCGGGGGCAACGGAGCCACGCCCGGTGCGCCCGGGCTGCCCGCGGGCGGCGGGCTGACGCAACAGAATCTCGTTGGCGTCGGCGATAGCTTGACGTTCGGCGAGCAATCCGGCGGACAACTGGGCGACCCGACTGCAACCGCGCCGGGAATCTCCGCTTTGCCGGGCGCGGCGGTACCGCCGACTCAAGAAAACGGTTTCTGGTCGCTGCTCTATCAGCAGTACACCGGAAAGAACGCGGCGACCACGGGCGCGCTGCCGCTGATTGCCAAGCCGGGCTTGGGCGGGCAACTCGTGGTTTCAACGTTGGCCGCGGGCTTTTTTGCAACGCATCTCGGCTGCGACGCTTTCAACGCGCAGGCGTACTCGGCGGCGACCTGGCAGTTCACGCGCTTAACGCCGGCCGCGCCGATCGCCAATCTCGGTATTCCGGGTGCGACGATGCATGAAGCCGTCGCGATGAACGCGCCGATAACCGGCGCGCCTCCGGGACCGGTCGGCACGAGCTGCCCTGCGTATGTCACGCTTCCGGGCGATGCGAGTTCGGGCGGCCTGCAATCGCTCATCCAAGATGAAAGCAAACTCTACTATCCGGTGCTAGGGCAATTCGCTGCGACGTTAACCAATCCGACGATGCTCAACGCGGCGGTCTCGCTCAAACCTAAAGTAACGACGGTTTGGCTCGGCGCGAACGATCTGCTGAAGTTCATCTTCTCGCACGGGAATTCGCCCGCGAGCGATTCACCCGCACAGCTGGCCACCGACCTCACGCAGATCATCACGACGCTGCAGGCGAATGGATCGCAAGTGGTCGTCGGCGACCTGCCCGACATTCTGGGCAACCCCGGCACGGGCGAACCGCCGGTTCCACAATTCTTCCCGGCCGCGAAGATCTCGGCGGACTTGCAGAAACTCGGCGTTCCTGCGCCATTCGCCGGCGCGGTCCAAGCCTACATCATCGGCAAGTATACCGGCGCAACCGGTTTCTTGACGGAGTCGGGTTTCTTCGGAGTTCTCGCGGAGCTCGGCTCGCCATCGCCAACCGTCACGCCGAACCTCGATCCGAACGGACCGGGGAGCGGCGCCGGCTCGACGTATTTGGACTCGGCGTTTTCAGCGACGGTCATCGCGCTCAACGCCGGTTACAATCAGGCGATCGATGCAACGGCAACCGCGACGGGAGCCGCGCTTGCGCCGATCACCACGAACTTTAGAGCCTTGGCCGCGACGGGGCTAACGCTCGCGCCCGGCGTCACCCTGACAATGCAATTCGGCGGCGGAATTCTGAGCTACGATGGTTTGCATCCGTCGAACACCGGCTACGCGGTGATCACGAACGTCTTCATCGGCGCGCTGGACACGAAGTACAGTCTGACCATCCCTCCGCTATCAAATGCCCAAATCGGCGCGATCGCGCAAACGGATTCGTACAATCCGTATGTCATTAGGGCGATCAATCCGCTTTGGCCGTATCCGCTCCCCTAGCCGATGGCTAGTGTCGACGACGTAAAGAAGGCGCAACCGGGTTCGCTGAAGCTCATCGACATTCGCAAGAAACCCACCATATGGTGTCATCCTGAGCCTGTCGAAGGGCGCCTGAGCAGCGCCCCAAAGGGCGCGTGTCGAAGGCCGCGCTTAACGGATGGCAAGCATGACAAGCACGCGCTGGGCGCAACTGGCGATTACATACGTAGTGAGCTATTGGGTCTTCGGCTACTTTGCCGTCACGCAGTGGCTCTTCAACCCTGGCGCGAAAGATCCAACGCGAACCGTTGGCTTCTACGCCATGGCGGAAATGACGGTCCTTGTCTGGTTGCCCTTTTACTATTTCATTTGCCTGACTATTCTCAGGCATCGACCTGCGAGCTTCAGTGGCGACGCACTGATGCTCGGGGTTACATTTCTTCCTGTGTTCCTATACTCGCTAGTATTTGGCTTCGTCGGCCCCTGGCCGTTTGAACTGATCAAAAGCTGGCCCATAGCGCTAGCGTCCACAATAGGATACTTTGTCGTCTGGGGGCTAGTTTTCGCTATGTACCTATACTTAGGGAGGCGAGAAAAGCCAAGCGTAAGCTTTGTTTATCGCCTGGCCGCCGTCGCTGCAGTTTACGGCACTCAACTGCCGGTTGTAGTTTTACCACGGCCGCACTTCTAGCAGTTGCAGGCGCAGTCTGTAGCCCCTTAAGCGTAAACCCCACGTAGTTTCAGCGACTGCACCACCCGGTCGATCGCAACCATGTACGCTGCCGTGCGATACGGAATTTTGTGGCGCGTGCTCATACCCCGTAGTTCGTGGAAGTTCGTAATAAGCGTATCTTCGAGCCGTTCGTTCACTTCATTGAGCTTCCAGAAGTAGCCCATTTTGTCTTGAACCCACTCGAAGTATGAAACGGTCACGCCGCCAGCGTTGGCCATGATGTCCGGGATAACGGTGATGCCGCGTTCGTTCAAGATATGATCGGCGTCCGGCGTGGTCGGCCCGTTCGCCCCTTCGACCACGAGCTTCGCCTTTATGTGCGGCGCGTTTTCCGAAGTCAGCACGCGTTCAAGCGCGGCCGGCACAAGCACATCGCACTCGCTCACCAGCAACTCGGCGTTGCTGATTTTATCGCCGCCGCGAAACGCCGCCAAGTTGTGATCCTGCTCCGCTAATTCGATCGCCTTGTCGAGGTCGATCCCCTTCGGATTGTAATAAGCGCCAGTAACATCCGAGATGCCGACGATCTTGCACCCACGCTGCGCGAACAAGCGCGCCGCCCACATGCCGACGTTGCCGAATCCTTGAATCACGACCTTGGCCTGCGACGGCTTGATCTTCATGTTGTCCAGCTCGTCCATCGCCACGATCGTCACGCCGCGGCCGGTCGCTTCAACGCGCCCTTTCGATCCGCCGATCGCAAGCGGCTTGCCGGTCACAACACCCGGAACCGTCTGGCGCATGTGCATCGAGTAGGTATCCATGAACCACGCCATTGTGCGCGAGTTTGTGCCGACATCGGGTGCGGGCACGTCTTTGTCGGGGCCGACAACCTCCACCAACTCCGCTGCGTACCGGCGCGTGATCCGTTCGAGTTCGTTATCGGAAAGTTTTGAGGGATCGCAGGTGACGCCGCCCTTGGCTCCGCCGAATGGCAAGTCGACGACCGCGCATTTCCACGTCATCCAAAAAGCCAGCGCGGTCACTTCGTCGAGCGTCACGCCCGGATGATACCGAATGCCGCCCTTGACGGGCCCGCGCGCGAAATTGTACTGCACGCGATAGCCGGTGTAGACTTCGAATTCACCCGAGTCGCGCTGGAACGGGATCGAGAAAATAATTTGGCGCGAGGGATGGGTGAGAATCGCGCGCATCGAGCTTTCGAGTTGCAGCAGCGCGGCCGCTTCATTGAAATAGGTGATACCGTCGCCGAACACCGATACGTCGCGCGCGGTTGTAGCCACAGTCGGGGGGTTCATACGTTAAACCGGAAGTCCACTACGTCGCCTTCTTGCATCACATAATCCTTACCCTCACTGCGCACCTTGCCCGCTGCGCGCATCGCATCCATCGTTTTATAGCGCACATAGTCGGCGTAGTCTACGATTTCTGCACGAATGAAGCCGCGCTCGATATCGCTGTGAATCTTGCCGGCGGCTTGGGGCGCCTTGGTTCCGCGCTCGATGGTCCAGGCGCGGCTCTCCATCTCCCCGGCGGTCAGAAACGTCATCAGGCCGAGCGCATCGTAGGCACTGGCCGCCAGTCGGTCGAGGCCGCTGCGCTCGATGCCGAGCTCGGCGCGGAACTCATGGGCCTCGGCCGCCGTCAGGCCGGCCAGCTCGGCTTCGACCTTGCCGCATAGCACCACGACGCGGCTCCCCTCGGCCTTGGCAATCGCCTCCACCGCCTCCACGAGCGGTCCAGGCTGCACGAGTTGCTCCTCGTCCACGTTGGCGACGTAAAGCAGCGGCCTGGCGGTCAGCAGGAACGATTCGGCCGCGACTTCGGCTTCCGCTGACCCCGCCGGAAAGGAACGCGCGGGACGGCCCGCTTCCAGCGCGACAATCAGGTTCTCCGCCGCCGCTGCCTTCTGGCGCATCTTCGGATTGGTGCGTGCCTCGCGCGCGAGCTTGTCCACGCGCTTTTGCAAGGTCGCCAGATCCGCCAGCGCCAGCTCGATGCCGACGATTTCAATGTCGCGAGCCGGGTCGGCCACGCCCTCCACGTGCACGACGTTTTCGTCGCGAAAGCAGCGCACGACCATCGCGATCGCGTCGGTTTCCCGGATGTGGCTCAAAAACGCGTTGCCCAGCCCTTGCCCGGAGCTCGCGCCCCGCACCAGCCCGGCGATATCGACGAAGCGCACCGTGGCGGGAACGATGCGCTTGGAATGCTCCAGCTCCGCCAGCACGTCGAGCCGCTCGTCCGGGACCGGCACCTCGCCGATGTTGGGTTCGATCGTCGCGAACGGGTAGTTGGCGGCCAATGCCTGCGCCGAACGCGTGAGCGCGTTAAAGATTGTGGACTTGCCGACGTTGGGCAAGCCGACGATACCGCAGGAGAGCGCCATGGAACCGCGCTCCGTTCGGCTGGGCTGGAGCGGCGACCTGGCAGGCCGGCCTCTTCCCTAGGCATGATTGCAAGCAGAGCGCGTAGGATTAAGTAACCATGCGCCAGATGAAGGTCGATAAACTCGGGATCGACCTGCTCACGCACGATCCGGTCGTCATACTCAAAGACGTCGACGGACAACGGTTCCTTCCGATCCTCATCGGCCCATTCGAAGCTACCGCTATCGCGCTCGCTCTAGAAGGCGCGCCCGTTCCTCGGCCGCTGACCCACGATCTGATCCGCACGATCTTCGAAACGCTCGAAGCTCGGCTGGAGCAAGTCGTCATTCACGACATCCGCGAGTCGACGTTCTTTGCAAAACTCGTCGTGCGCAAGAACGGCGAACTGCAAGAAGTCGACACGCGCCCTTCCGACGGCATCGCGCTGGCGCTGCGCATGAGCGCGCCGATTTACGTCTCCGACAAAATCGTCCTCGAAGAATCGATCTCCAGCCAAAAAACCGACGAGGGCGACACCGAGAACTTCAAAAAATTTATTGAAGATCTAAAACCGAGCGATTTTAACCGCTAATGGCTGGACCTTTCCGAGCGATCGATCACGTTCAGCTCGCGATGCCGGCAGGCGGAGAGGATCGCGCACGAGCGTTTTTTTGCGACCTTCTAGGGATGGTTGAAATCCCAAAGCCGACGGAGCTTGCGAAAAGGGGCGGTTGTTGGTTTCAAAGTGATCGCGTACAAATTCATCTGGGCGTCGATCCCAACTTTCATCCCGCCGGCAAGGCGCATCCGGGGCTCAAGTGCACGGATTTGAAGAATTTAGTTATTCGGTTTCGTGAACGCGGCGTTGAATGCAACGAGGATAATGGCACGGGCGTAGCCCGCGCTTTCGTTCACGATCCTTTTGGAAATAGAATCGAATTGATCGGCTAGAGAGCCGGCCTCGCTCCTCGCCAGGACTCCTTCGAGGGGCCCGACCGTTTTCTAAAGAAAAGCGCCCGCCATGCAAACAAAGGAACGCGCCGACATCGGCGTATTTGGCGGTTCGGGTTTCTATTCGCTTATTGAAAACGCGCGCGAGGTCGAGGTGGAAACGCCTTACGGCTCACCTAGCGACGCTTTTGCCCTGGGTGAAATCGCCGGCAAACGCGTGGCGTTCTTGCCGCGCCACGGCAAAGCCCATCGCATTCCGCCGCACATGATTAATTACCGCGCCAACATGTGGGCCATGAAGGCTCTCGGCGTAAAGCGGATTGTCGGCCCGACCGCATGCGGTTCGCTGAAGGCCGCGGTCAAGCCGGGCTCGATGGTCGTGGCCGACCAAGTCGTCGATCGCACCAGCGGCCGCATCGACACGTTTTATGACGGCCCGATCACCACCCACGTAAGTTTTTCCGACCCGTACTGCCCGACGCTGCGGCCGATCGCGATCGAAGCGCTCAAGTCGCTGAAGATCGACACGCACGAGCGCGGCACGATCGTCGTGGTCGGCGGCCCGCGTTTCTCGACGCGATCCGAATCGAAGTGGTACGCATCGGCCGGCTGGGAAGTCATCAACATGACGCAGTACCCGGAGTGCTACCTCGCCCGCGAACTCGAGATGTGTTACGTGAACATCTCGCTCATCACCGATTACGACGTTGGGCTGGAAGGCGTCGAGGGCGGTGCGCCGGTATCGCACCACGAGGTCATTGAGGTATTCAACCGCAACAACGCGCGCGTTAAGGACGCGATCTTCCGCATCATCGACAAAACCGACATCAAGGCATCGTGCACTTGCCAATCGGCACTCCAGGGCGCTCGCGCGTGACCCGCGGCCTGGACCTTTCGATGTATTTGCGCGCGCTGCCGCTCTATGCGCGCAATCTCGGCGTACTCTTTCCGCCGCTGGTGGTTGCGTTCATCGCGGTCGGGTTGAGTTATTTCTCGGGCTGGTTTTTTGCGGCGCTGAGCGGAGCGGGTGGCGGCCTCATAAACTTGCTGGTAAACGTCCTGTACGGATTTGCGTTCGGCGTGTCTGTAATCTTCGCGGATGATGCGTGGCGGCACGGCCGCGGAAGCCTCACTTCTGCCTGGGGCGACGCCCGGCGAAAAGGCGTTAACATTTTGCTGGCGGTCATCGGTTTTTTATTCCTCGTCTGGATCGCGCACATGATCGGGGGCATCTCCGGCAGCGCGTACATTGCGTTAGCGCTCGGAGCGCTGGCGATCTGGGCATTCATCTACGCGATTCCGGCGGCCGCAATCGGCGGTACTCCGGGGAGCGCCGCGCTGTCGGCGTCCCTGCAAGCCGCACGGCGTCAGCCGCTTGGGACAACGATACTTGTGCTCGTGAGCCTAGCAGTATGGATCGCGCTCTCGTACTACGCCGTTCAGTATTTGCCGTTCAACGACATCGGCGATGAGATCGCGGCCGCACTTCTGCGCGCGATTGCGCTCGGTTATATCGCGCTCGTTGTAGCGCGGCAATACAGCGACTTAGCGTTTAGACCTTATTGGTAGTTTCCAAATTGTCATCCTGAGCGAAGCATTTCGCCTCCAGCGAAATGCGAAGTCGAAGGGCGGCCGAGCTTGTCGAGGCCCGCGGGAATGCGGCTCTCGACTTAGCGCGCTTCCGCGCGCTGCGCTCGAGCGTGGTTCGACTGGCGCATCAAAGATGCGCCGCTCACCATGACACAATATTAGGCGGCCGTGCCGCTTAGCGACATCCGGACCAGCTCGCTCACCAGCGCCGGCGATACGTTGGTACGCGCGAGTTTTTGTGCCTCGCCGATTTTCGTGAGCGCATTCGTGGCCGTCGCGGCATCGATCTTCGGAAGCTTTTTTAGTTTCGGCGCGTAGTCAACGGCGAGCGCGATGCCGGCTGCGCCGCTCTCGGATCGTAGCGCGATCCAATCGCGCACGAGCGTCTTGACGATCTCAAGCCCCTCGTCGAGCGTTTCGCGCGATGCCCACACCTCTTCGGGCGTCTCGCCTTTCACGACGCCGAAAAACCAGCGCGCTACTTGATCGCGTAGCTGCTCCTCATCTTCGGAAAGAGCCGAAAGTGCCCGCGTAACCGAGCCTTGCGAAAGCGCCGCCCCGAGCTGCGCTTGTTTCTGGTCGTAGCCTTTTTCGCGAAGAACTTCCACGACTTCGGCCTGCCGCAGCGACGGAAAGCGCACTTCCACTAATCGCGAGCGAATCGTAGCGAGCAGTCGCGAAGGTGTCGCCGTCGTCAGCAGCAGCACGACGCGCGGCGGCGGCTCTTCGAAGAATTTCAGAAGCGCGTTCGCCGCCGCGGGTGACGCGAAATCAACATCTCCCAAAACAAAGATGCGGAAGCCGCCGGAATATGACTGTAACGAAAGCTGCCGCACGAGATCGCGCGATGTGGTCGCGTCGGCCTCGTGAAATGCCATGGGCTCGTCGGCTTCGCCGATTTTTAGCGCGCCGATGCTCTCCAACAGGTCGGGGTGGCGCGTCTCTTCTTTTCCAATCAGCTTGCAGGAAGCGCACGTGCCGTCGTAGCCGATCACATGATCCTTTGGCGCCTCGCACAAGAGCGACTGAGCCAAACGGCGCGCGAAAGTTTTCTTCCCGACTCCCGGCGGGCCCGTAAACAGATACGCGTGCGCGATAGTCTCCGTGGTCAGCCGCGCAAAGAATTGCTTCGGCCCTTCGGCCCCCACCACGTCAAAATGCAGCTTGCTCATTTGAGCGCCCGTGCGATCGCATCCACCGCGCTCGCGTAGACACGTTCCTCGCTTGGCTCGCCGTCGATCACCACGATGCGCGGATCGGCCTTGGCGAGTTCCAAGAAGCCCGCGCGCGCGCGCCGGTGAAAGGCTTCTTCCATTTTTTCCAAACGGTCGTCGGTGTTGCCGCGCCGGTGCAGCCGCTCGCGCGACGTTTCGTATGATACGTCGATCAGCAGCGTCAGATCGGGCATCAAGCCACCCGTTGCTGCGTTGCAGATCGCGCGGACCGCATCGAGCGATTGCTGGCGGCCATACCCTTGATACGCGAGCGACGAATCGACGTAGCGGTCGCACAGAACCAGCTTGCCATGTTCAAGCGCGGGTCCGATCACATCGGCGACCAACTGCGCGCGCGAGGCGTTTACGAGCAGCGTTTCCGCCATCGGGCTCAACTCAAAGTGCGGTTCGATAAAAACGCGCCGGATCGCATCGCCGGCCGGCGTTCCGCCGGGCTCGCGCGTTACCACCAAGTCGCGGCCCTCTTTTCGGAGAGTCGCTTCTACGGCGGAAAGCAGCGTCGACTTGCCGCTTCCCTCGATGCCTTCGAACGATATGAACACCAAGCGGCGGTTTACGCCTTGAAGATGCGGACCCTTCGATTGGGCTCTAATCCGGTGCTGCGGGACTGCAGGCGGTACTTTTCGGCCAATTGGTGCTGCATCCGCCGAACGTACGACGTCTGCGGAGTCAGCTCGATAGCCTGGCTATTGAGCAGCACCTGATAGACAGCCTCCTCGGCTTCGCGCAGCGCGATCTCTTCGTTGTCGAGCGACGGCAAGTTGAAAACGTCTTTGAGACATGTCTGAATTTGCGTCGTCGTGTTCGTTTTGATCGCATAGATCGGAATGTTCTCCGACGCGATCTGCTTGAGCTTCGGCTGTTCCTTGCGCTCGAGCGCCTTGAGGGTAAGCACGATGTCGGCGTCGTCCCACTTGCGCGCGATCGAGGCGTTCACGCGCAAGTTGTGAACGGCGCGCTCGATCTTGTTGCGCGATACCCCGTATGGGAAAATCATCAGCGGCTTCTCGCGATCTTCTTCCGGCACGTCGTAGGACGCCATCGCGATGTGCGGCATCGATTCGGTGTCGGCTTCCTGCACGATCGAAACGCCGGCCGGCGTGCGCTGCCTGATCTCGGGCTGCGGCTGATAGCCGCGCAGCAGCGCGTCGACGACCTCGCCGACGTTCTTGTGGATCGCCAGCCGGTCGCGATCGTGAATCTCGACGATAACGTCAAACGTCGGCGGGGCCTTGCGCTCGAGCACCGTCTTCCGGGTGCCGCGCCGGCGCGCTTCTTCATCTGAAAGCGTGACCGCGCCGATCCCGCCCATCAGGTCGGTCAGCGTCGGATTCATCAAGAGATTTTCGAGCGTTTGCCCGTGCGCGGTTCCGATCAGCTCGACGCCGCGTTCGGCGATCGTGCGCGCGGCTTCGGCCTCGGCGGCGGTGCCGATTTCATCGATTACCACAACCTGCGGCATGTGGTTCTCGACCGCTTCGATCATCACGGCGTGCTGCAGCGCGGGGTCGGTCACTTGCATGCGCCGGGCGGTGCCGATGCCGGGATGCGGGATGTCGCTGTCGCCGGCGATTTCGTTGGACGTGTCGACGATTACGACACGCTTTCGATCCTCTGAGAGCACGCGCGCGCATTCGCGCAGCATCGTGGTCTTGCCGACGCCTGGCCGTCCGAGCAAACAAATCGATTGGCCGCTGCGCAAAATGTCAAGAATGATATCGATCGTGCCATAGACCGCGCGGCCGACGCGGCACGTCAGGCCGACGATCTTCCCGGTGCGGTTGCGGATTGCGCTGATGCGGTGCAGCGTTTGCTCGATGCCCGCGCGATTGTCGGCGCCGAAAGCAGAAAGGCGCGAGCAGACATGCGCGATGTCTTCAGTCGAAACCGGCGTTTCGGAAAGATAGACGAAATCGTTTTCGAAGCGCGCTTCGGGCGGACGCCCAAGATCGAGCACAACCTCGATCATATCTTCGAGATTGGGCAGACGAACGAGCGATTGCCGTATGGGGAGCGGGAAGATGTCGAGGAGTTGCGTCAGCTCCCAGTTAGGAGCCATGGATTCGGCTTTAACGGCCAATCACCAATCCTCACTAAAGAATTCCGTTTGGTGTATTTTTCACGCGCCCGGTTAGAGACCCTGCAGCTTATTCTTTAACGACGCGGATGCGCTTGAGCTCGCGGTCGTACGGACCTTGCATCCGGACTCCGGCTTTGATTTCGAGCGACAAGTACTCGATGATCTCGTCGGTAACTTCCTCGCCGGGCGATATAACAGGAATGCCGGGCGGATAGGGCGAGATCGTCTCGGCACAGATGCGGCCCTTGCTTTGCTTGAAGCGCACAGCTTCGGTTTCGGCCAGGAATGCTTCACGCGGCAGCATGCGCATCGGCGGAATCTTCGGCAATTTATAGCTGCCGGTTTTCAGGCGACGCTCCAAAATGCCCGACGGGGAGAAAATATCGACGGGCCGATCCTCGCGCGCCATTTCGGCCACGCCTTGAACGAGTCGATCGGCAGCCTCTTGTGAAGTGCCGATTGTAAAGAGTGCGACAACATTGAAGAGATCGGCAAGTTCAACTTGCACGTTGTAGCGGCGGCGCAAGATCGCCGAAGCTTCGTAGCCCGTGTAACCGAGGTCTTTGACGGTGATCGTGACCTTGGTGGGATCGAGATCGAAGACGCCCGGCCGGCCCTTCATCTCCTCGCCGAAACAGTAGACGCCGTCGATCGCGTTCAGCTTCTTGCGCGTCTCTTGCGCCAGTTCGATCGTCCGCGAAAGCAGCTCGAGCCCGTCCATCGCCATCTGCTTGCGAGCGACGTCGAGCGAGGCGATCATCGGCAGATTGGGCGAGGTCGAGAGAAACATCCTGAGCACGCCCTCGAGGCGATCCACGCGCACGCGCGGGCCGATTTGATGCAGCATCGCGCACTGCGAGAACGCCGAAAGCATTTTATGCGTCGAGTTGACCACTAAGTCGGCTTTGGCCGCCGTCGCCGAGAGTGGCAGATCGGGATGAAAATGAAAGTGGGGACCCCACGCTTCATCCACCAGCACGAGTTTGCCGGCCGCGCGCGCGATCTTCACAATCGCTTTTAGGTCGGCCGCGACGCCGTAGTAGGTTGGGGTGACGAGGTACACGCCTTTGACGTCGGGATGCTCGCGCAAGGTTTGCTCGACCACCTCGGGCGTGACGCAGTGGTCCATGTGCAGCGCCTCATCGACCACCGGCTGCATGTAGACGGGCTCCGCGCCGCTCATCACCAATCCGCCGAGCATCGACTTGTGCGAATTGCGCGGCACGGCCAGCTTGTCGCCGGGATTGACCGCCGCCATCATCATGCACTGATTGCCGCTGGTCGAGCCGTTGATCAAGAAATAGCTGCGGTCGGCGCCATAGGCCTCGGCAGCGAGTTGCTGCGCCTCGAGCAGCGATTCGGTGGGCTGCAGCAGGTCGTCGATGCCGGGCATGGGCGTCAGGTCGATCGCACACAAGTTATCGCCGACAAACTCGCGGAACGCCAAATCCATGCCGATGCCCTGTTTGTGACCCGGCGTGTGGAACGGAATAACGCCCGCGTCGACATAATCGAGCAGAGCTTGAAAGTACGGAGTCTTAGATTGGTCCACGGCGATACTCCCTCATTGGAGAGTGAAAAGGAAGCGAGTCGACAGAGCTATATCTGCGAACGTTCCTTTGCCGTGGCGCTATGATGCGAGATGAGCCAGGCGGCCATCCGTAGCGCGATACCAACGCTTGAAAGCATCATTCACCGTTAAAATGCCAAGAATCTTAACTTTTCCCTGCCGCGGTTCTTCTCGGAGCATACCTAGAGCCCGTAGAAGAAGCGAACCACGTGGAAGAACACCGGAGCGGCGAAGATCACGGAATCCATCCGGTCCAAGATTCCACCGTGCCCCTGGATGATGTTCCCGAAATCTTTCACTCCCCGGTCTCGCTTGATCGCCGACATAACCACTCCACCTGCAAACCCCAACAGCGTGATCATGAATGCGATGGCGGCCGCACCGCTGGGAGAAAACGGCGTCAGCCACCACATCCCGGCTCCGATAACCGTTGCGGTGAGCGCGCCCCCGACGAAGCCTTCCCAGGTTTTGCTCGGACTGACGTTGGGCGCGATTTGTCGTTTGCCGAGCAACTTACCGTACACGTACTGCAAAACGTCGCTGAGTTGACAGACGATCACCAGGAACAGCAGAAGTTTAGCGTCGGGACCATATCCGCCGTGTATATCGAGTGTCAAAAGCGCCGGCGCATAGCTCAGGCAGTACACGCAAATCATCAATCCCCACTGAATCTTCGCGGCACGTTCGAGAAAGGAGGTCGTGTCGCCGGCGAACGCCATCATCGCGGGTATGAACAGAAACGCGTAGACCGGAATGACAATGAAGAATCCCGTCCACTTGATGCCGAGCAGAAAATACTGCAACGGCGTAAACGCAAAAAACGTCCAGAAGAGCGTATGGCGGTCCGCTCGCCTCGTCTGGATGAGCGCCACATATTCGCGAAGAGCGAGGATCGAAAGGATTCCAAAGAGCACAAGGGACCCGATTGGCCCGATGACGAGCGTTAAACCGAAGACCGCGCACATGATCCACCAGGCATTGATCCGCTGGTTGAGATTCTCGATCGTCGTAGACGGCGATTTGGTCCACTTCAAAACTTGACCGACGATAGTCGCAATGACGAGCAGCGCCAGCACACCTTCTACCGCCAGAAGAAGCGCGTGATCCATCCGGAGGTATGAGAACATTACGGAGACCTCGCCGATCGCGCCGCGATCTCTCGGCAGATCAGCACAATGCGGCGCGCGAATCCGGCCAGTGATCCGGCGATGACCAACGCCAGCGCGACTTCAATGACCTGGCCTTTTCCGTTCCAAAGCGGCTCGAAACCGGAAAAGATACATGCGGCCGTGAGCGCCGCCATCCGATGTTGCTTGGCCATGGGACCTGCGAAATGTTGAGTCAGGCCCATGGCCCCACCGAGCAATCGTACGTAGGCAGTGAGTACCGCGGCAAGCGCCGCAGCCCAACCAAGAACCGTGCCGAAGGGCAAAAACGCGATCCCATATCCGGCGCCGACGAAGATTGCGATGTCAGCGAAGCG
>JAAXMC010000032.1 GCA_013036315.1 Vulcanimicrobiota bacterium | reverse complement strand
CGGGAATAAAGGCCGGCGACGTCGATTACATCAACGCGCACGGCACGTCCACGCCGCAAGGCGACGTCGCCGAGTCGCAAGCGATCGAAAGAGTCTTCGGAGCGGGTACGCGCGTCGCGGTGAGTTCGACCAAATCGATGCACGGTCACGCCCTCGGCGCGGCCGGCGGAATCGAAGGCGTGGCGATCGCGCTCGCAGTCGAGCGCGGCATGATGCCGCCCACGATCAACTACGAGGTGCCCGATCCGGACTGCACGCTGGACTACGTTCCGAACGTCGCGCGCAAGGCGCCGGTGCGCGTCGCGCTTTCGAATTCGTTCGGCTTCGGCGGCCACAACAGCGTCTTGGTTTTCGGCGAAGTCCATTAGTGGCCGGTGAAGCGCGGCGCCGCCGGCTGCGCGCATTGCTCAAAAAAGCTCATCTCGCGCCTACCGATCTCACGAGCTTCGAGCAAGCCTTCATGCATGAAAGCGCGGCCCGGGAACACCGCAAAGACTCCAACGAACGGCTCGAGTTCCTCGGCGATGCGGTGGTCGGGCTGGCTGCCGCAGGCTGGCTTTTCGAGGAACATCCCAAGGCGAGCGAAGGGTGGCTGACCGCGCGCAAGGCGGCGATCGTGCGGGATAGCGCGCTGGCCGCTACTGCCATGCGTCTCGGCTTTGCGGATCTGATCGAGCTTGGCTCGGGGTTGGCGCGCGCCGGCGGCGCCGAGAACAAAACGATCTTGGCCGACGCGTTCGAAGCATTTGTCGGGGCGCTCTATCGCCGGTACGGTGAGGCCAAGGCGCGGCGGTTCGTTTTGGAGCAGCACATGGCGCTCGTCGATCTTTCGGACGAAGGCGTGACCGACCCGAAATCCCTTTTGCAAGCGCTCGCGCAGCAGCGCTACCGGAAGCTGCCGATCTATCGCGATCGCTCGACCGGCACGCCGCAAGAACCTCATTTCGTCTCGGAAGTCGTTCTCAAGGATAGGGTGCTGGGTTCCGGAGCCGGAAGGTCGAAAAAACTAGCGCAGCTGCAGGCGGCGAGCGAAGCTTTGGAGACTTTGCTCGCGCGGGCTCGTAAAGGCAAGAGAAATAAAACTTAAGAGCATAAAGACTTTCGGCTTCAAGACTTTCGCCGACCCCACAACGCTCGCATTCGGTAGCGGCATCACCGCCATCGTCGGCCCTAACGGCTCCGGAAAATCCAATCTGATCGACGCCTTTCGCTGGGGGCTCGGCGAACAGAGCAGCAAGAGCTTGCGCTCGGGCAAGATGGAAGACGTGATCTTCGCCGGCAACGAGAAACGCAAGCCGCTCGGCCTGGCCGAGGTGACGATCACGTTCGATAACAGCGATAAGCGGCTGCCGATCGATTTCACCGAGGTCGAGATCGCGCGCCGCGCTTATCGGGCGGGCGAGATCGAGTACTACATCAACCGCAACCAGGTTCGCCTGCGCGACGTGCACGATCTGCTGATGGGCACGGGGCTGGGGCCGGGCAGCTATTCGATTGTTTCGCAAGGCCAGATCGACGCGATTCTCACCAGCAAACCCACCGATCGCCGCGCGCTCTTCGAAGAAACCGCCGGCATCGCCAAATTCCTCGCGCGTAAGAACGAATCGCTGCGCCGCCTGGAGCAAACCGAGCAAAACGCGATCCGGATCAACGATCTGATCGTCGAGTTGGAACGGCGTTTGCCGGAGCTCGACACGCAGGTGCGTCGCGCCAAACGCTATCGCAAGCTCAACGCGCGCGTGCGCGATCTCGAAATCCTCTCGTACATTCGCGCCAGCGCCTCGCGGCGGGCGGAGCGCGAACGTCTCAAGGGCGAGCTCGATCGCAACGAAGAGCTGCGCGGAGTAGGCGCAGCCAAAGCCGCAACGCTCGGGGCGCAGCTCGCGCAAGCGCGTACCGATGCATACCGCCAGGAACTGGCGCTGGAAGATCTGCGCACCAAGACGCAAACCGTACGCGCCGATCTCTCGCGGCTCGAAGCCGAGTTCGCGGCAGCGCAGGCGCGCCGCGAGGCGCTGGAAGCCCAAGACACGCAGACCTCGCAGGATGCGGCGCGCGTTCGCGAAGAGCGCGAAGGGCTCGAAGCGTCGCTATCGAGCCTGGATGCGCGGCTCGGTCCGCTGCAGGCCGAACTCGAAACCGCGCGCGAGCGCGAACTGCAGGCGCAAACGGCGCTCTCGCACGCGCGCGGCGAACTCGACGAAATCTTCACGCAGCTGCGCGAGGTCGAGGCCGCAGCTTCGGCGACCGCGGAGCGCAAAGCCGAGCGCCGCGTGCAATATGAGAATGCGCGCTCGGAAAGCGAGCGGATCGAAAGCGAGCTGCGTGCGGCGCACGACGCGTCGGAAAGTCTGCAAATCGCCGCCGGCGGGGCGACACACAGGTACGGAGAGCGCGAAGCGCACCTCACTGCGCTCGAAACGCAATTGCTCGACGCGCGCGGCCGCATCGAAGACGCCGAGCAGCTCGCGGCCGCGGCGCAAACGGATCTGGCGCGCGCGCAAACCGAACATCACGAGTACTCGAGCGAAGTTGCCGCCGCGCAATCGCGCCTGCACACGATCGAAGAGCTCGAAAATGCGATGGAAGGCCACGTACCGGGCACGCGCGCCGTCGTCGAAGCGTGGCAGCGTAACGAGCTGCGCGGCATCGAAGGGATCGTCAGCAACCTGATCGAGATCGACGAGCAATACGCGCGCGCGATGGACGTCGCGTTCGGCGCGCGTCTCTCCAACATCATCACGCATACGTCCGAGGACGCGGAACGCGCCATCGACTTCCTCAATGTCAAAGAGGTCGGCCGCGCCACCTTTCTTCCGCTAGACACCTTGAAGAATCGCACCGGCCACGAAGTGAGCGCTGAGTTGCGCGCGATGCCGGGGATTATCGGTTACGCTCACACGCTGGTGCGCACCGCGCCCAAATATGAAAGCATCGTACGATTCTTGGTCGGGAGCGTGCTGGTCGTCGACACGCTAAAAACCGGAATCGATCTCGTGCGCAATCGCGGCTTCCGCGACACGATCGTGACGTTATCGGGCGAGCAGATAACCGGCGGCGGCGCGATCACCGGCGGACGCTACAAACGCGAGCGCTCGATTCTTTCACGGCGCGCGCAAGCGCAGACCCTGCGCGAGCGGTTGGTGGAGATGCGCGCGCACTTGCACGACCTCGAGGCTCAGCTGGAACGAACCGCAAACGAATCGATAAAGGCGATCGAGCGGCGCGATGCGGCCAAAGAACTCTTTACACGCACAGAGCTCACGCTCGCCGAAGTGCGCGGCGAGATGGCTACGGCTGCGGCGGAAGTCGAACGCATGCAAAAGGACTTCGAAGCAGCGCAAGCGCGCGTGACCGAGATGCAAGGCGCGGCCGATCGCGCGCGCGCTCGCGAGGTTGGTTTTGAAAAACAGCCGGAGGAAGGCGACGACGCCGAACGCGCGCGCTTGGAGGCCCGCCTGCGCGAAGCCCGCGAACGCATCGCGCAAGCGGAAAGTGCGCAGGCGCAAGCCGCGCGCGCCGGCGGAGATCTCCGCGAGCGGCATGCGGCGCTCGGCGCCGAGCGCGACGCCGCGCGGGCTCGTCTCGGAATCATCGATGCGAACGTCGAGCGCTCGCGCAGCGCGCGCGAGCAGATGCACGCGGACATCGCGAGCTTGAATGCGCAAGTCCACAACGCCTCAACTCAGCTCGAAACCCTGCGCGCTGCAGTCGGCGAGACGGACGCGCGCTTCGAAGCGGCGCGCCGCGAGCGCGAGACAATGTCCGATCGCGTTACGCAGCTGGAGTCGGACCTGCGCTCGGCAGAGTTGGAAGAGCGCGACATCGCGGCAGGCGGCGAGCAGCACCGCATGCGCCTGGCAGAGATCGAAGCGGAGCTGGGCATGCTGGTTTCGCAGTTCGCGCAGAATCCCGCGACCGACGAGGAATGCCGCGAGGTCGAAGAACGCTACAAGGAAGAGGCGGACGAAATCACCGTCGACCTTCCGCGGCTGCGCGAAGATTTGGCGCGACTTTCGAACGTCAACCTCAATGCCGAAGCCGACCGCGAAGAGCTCGCGCAGCGCGAGCAGTTCCTGCGCGCGCAAATGGACGACCTATCGAAAGCGCGCGAAACGCTGCTGCAGTCGATCGCGGAGATCGAGCAGTTGACGCAGGCGCAGTTTAACGAGACGTTCGAGCTCGTGGCGGCCGCGTTCACCGAAATGTACGCGCGCCTGATCGGCGGCGGTGAAGCCCGCATGTGGCAGACCAATCCGGAGAGCCTCTCGGAAACCGGAATCGAAATCTCGGTGCAGCCGCCGGGGAAAAAACTGATGCCGCTGGCCGCGCTCTCCGGCGGAGAGCGGGCGCTGACCGCTGCGGCGCTGATCTTTGCGCTGATCACAGTGCGGCCGTCGCCGTTCTACCTGCTCGACGAAGTCGACGCCGCTTTGGACGATGCCAACGTCGAACGCTTTTCGAAGATGGTGCGCGAGCTCGCGAGCGAGTCGCAGATGGTTATCGTCACGCACAACAAGCAGACGATGGAACTTGCCGACCGGCTGTACGGCGTCACCATGCGCGAAGCCGGGATCAGCTCGATCGTTTCGGCCGAGTTGCGCGAAGAGGAGCGGCCGGCGGAGGCCGCCATTGCCTGACGCCGCGCTCTTCTCGGTTTCCGACAAAACAGGCGCAGCCGAACTAGCCCGCGCACTTTCGGAACGCGGCTGCGCGATCTACGCGACCGGCGGCACGCGCGAACTCCTGGCGGCGCATGGGATTGATGCGCGCGACGTCGAGGAGATCACGGGTTTTCCGCCGCTGTTCGGCGGCCGCGTCAAGACGCTTCATCCGAAACTGTTCGGCGCGATTCTTTTCGATCGCGATAACGCAAGCGACCGCGAGCAAGCCCGCGAGTATGCTATCCACGCGATCTCGACGGTCGTCGTGAACCTGTATCCGCCGCCCGAGATCGACGTCGGCGGCGTCGCGCTGCTGCGCGCGGCGGCGAAAAACTACAAGCACGTCACCGTGCTCAGCCATCCCTCGCAGTATGGCGAATTGCTGGCCGCGCTGCCGGATCGCGGCCTGGACGAAGCGGCCCGCAAGCGCCTCGCGGTCCGGGCCTTTGAATGTACCGCCGAATACGATGCAGCGATCGCGCGATATCTGGGATCACAAGGTGAAACGGGCGCCGAACTGCCCGGCGCGCTCACCGTGGCAATGCCGCTCGCGCAACAGTTGCGATATGGGGAAAATCCGCAGTTGCGCGCCGCGTTTTATTTGGGCGCGCCGCGCCGCGTGCCCGAGCAGCTGCACGGCAAAGCGCTGAGCTACAATAACCTGCTCGATCTCGACGCGACGCTGCGCTTGCTCTCGCGCGCTCCGCTCGGCGCGGAATTCGGATCGCAGCGCGAACGTTTCGCGCGCGCCGCGATCGTCAAGCACACGGTCCCGTGCGGCGTGGCGCAGCGATCGACCGTGGACAAGGCGGTGAGCGAAGCGCTGGAGGCCGATCCCGTTTCGGCGTACGGCGGCATCCTCGCGACGGACCGCGCGATCGACACGGCTGCCGCAAAAACGCTCACGCCGTTTTTCTTGGAGATCGTCGCGGCTCCCGAGTTTGCGCCCGGCGCGTTGGACGTGTTGCGAAAAAAGAAAAACCTGCGCATCATGCGGTATGAACCGAGCCTGCCCGACGAATTGCAGCGCGGACTGCAGCTGCGCAGCGCGCTCGGCGGAGTGCTCGCCGAAGAAGAGGATCCCACATTTGCGCGCGAGTCGTGGAGCGTCGTCAGCGCGCGCCGGCCGCTCGAACAGGAATGGCACGATCTCGCGCTGGCATGGGACGTCGTGCGTCACGTGAAGAGCAACGGCGTCGTCATCGTCAAGGACGGTGTTACGCGCGGAATTTGTGCGGGCCAGACAAATCGCGTGAGCGCGGTGCAAATCGCCGGCATGCGCGCCGGAAAACTCGCGCAAGGCGCCGCGTGCGCGAGCGACGGCTTCTTTCCGTTCGCGGACGGACTCGAAGCGGCTGCCGCCGCGGGCTGTTCGGCGATTATCGCGCCGGGCGGCTCGATGCGCGACTCCGAAGTGATCGCCGCTGCCGATCGTCTCGGCGTCTCGCTCGTGTTTTCAAGTCACCGGTACTTTTTGCATTAGGAGGACCGCTCGATGTCACGCTACCTGCACACGTCGATCTTCGTCAACGACATGAAGGAGTCGATCGATTTTTATACCGGAAAACTCGGACTAAAGTTGCTCGAAGGACCGCTGCATTATCCCGGCAACGCCGACATGGCGTTCGTCGGTAAAGACTGGAACGCGTACATCGAACTGGTATACGATCTGGAAGATCATCCACCTTACGAAGTTGGAAACCGGTATGAACATCTGGCACTCGAAATCGACGGAAAGCTCGAGCCGTTCATCGCGCAGCTCAAAGCGCAGGGCGTCAAGATCGTCAAGGACATCAAGAGGTCGCCGAGTGGAGAGGGCGCGCTCGCGTTCGTCGAAGATCCCAACGGCATTCCGGTCGAGCTGCTCGAAGCGCGCGTTCGCACCTAGCGGTAGATAAAAGGATCGGCCGGCGCAGCCACCGGCTCGATCGAGTCGACCCGCAAGCGCAATTCACCGCCGTGCCGCACCAACGTACCGCGCGCATGCGCCCAGCCGCGTACGTTCATGGCTGAATCCAACCGGATCGCGACCGGCGCTGCATCCGCGCGGCAGCAGGTGATCGCGTAGCGCAGCAGCGTCGACGCGCTTCCGGAACGGACGAGCGTTCCCGTGAAATCGATGTGCTCGCCGGGAAACGCGTCGGCCAGCGTCGTTTCGGTTGCAGAATAGGTCGGCGGCGGCGCCGCTAGGACGCAGCCGGCAAGCATGACCGCCGGTGCGATGCGAAGCGCGGGCCGCGCATGCATGCGGTAGCGGTGCGCCAAATATGCGAAGACGATCGCGCAGATCCACAACGCTGGCGCGATCCTTGGATTGACCAGCGCAGCTCCGTTCCGGATCGCAACCAACGCGCACGCGGTAGCTGCGAGCGCGTACGCAACGCAGTCGTGCCCTTCGGTATGCTTGCGCGCGCGCATCCACGTGCGCAGATCGAAGATGCCGGCGACGCAAAGAAATCCTACTGCCGCCGCCGGTGCCGTCTGGCGCGCTACCGCCGCGATTCCTATCGCTCCGAGCGCGCACGGCGAAGCGACGAACGCGACGAGTGCGGCGACGGCGACAGCGAATTGGCGCGGAGCATGCGAACCCATGGTCGCAGGTAAGAGCGGAGCCAGCGCGGCTGCGCCCACCGCGAACGGGACGATCGCTGCAAAGTCCGCGAGCATCGAGGGATGATCGCGCGCGCACGCGCGTTTGGCGATGAACCGTTCGACGACGATCGCAGCTCCGAGCCGCGCCGAGGCTACGAACGGACCGAATACTATCCATGCGGCTGCGAACGCCGGCAACGACCGCGCGGAAGGTCCGTTGCCGCAGCCACAGCCCAGGTAGGGAACGACGTGTCTCCCCAGGCGCGCGCTGATGCGCACGGCAATCGCGCCGGCGAGTATGAACGGCGCGCTTTCCAGCAGCATCGCGGCGGCATTGACGACGATCGCGCTTACCACGCGCATCAATCACGTTCAGGCGTGCGGATCGCTAGGGGCAGGTCCGGCCCGAGCGCCTTTTAAAGACTGCGCCATGCCCTCGAAGCTCGCTGCGCCGCGCGGCACGCAGGATATCTTTCCGCCGCAGACCGGCCGCTGGCAAGAGCTCGAAGCGCGCATTGCGGCGCTCGCGCGGCGCTACGGCTACGGTGAGATTCGCACGCCGATCTTCGAATCGACGGATCTCTTCGTGCGCGGCGTCGGTGAAACGAGCGATATCGTCGAGAAAGAGATGTACACGTTTACCGACAAGGGCGGCCGCAGCATGACGCTGCGCCCCGAATGGACGGCGCCCGTCATGCGCGCTGCGCTGCAGCACGGCCTCTTCACGCAGGGACCGCAGCGCCTCTACTATCTGGGTCCGATCTTTCGTTACGAACGGCCGCAAGCCGGGCGCTACCGGCAGTCGCATCAATTCGGCATTGAATGCGCCGGCTACGCGGAGCCGCAGGCCGACGCCGAAGTGATCTCGCTCGCATGGGATTTGCTGCAAGAGTACGCGATTGGCGGTGTCACGCTGTACCTGAACTCCATCGGTGACAAAACGTGCCGCCCGAAGTATCGCGACGCGCTGCGCGCGCACTTTGCACCGCACCGCGAATCGCTGAGCGCAGATTCGCAGCGCCGGCTGGAACGCAATCCATTGCGCGTGCTCGATAGCAAGGCGCCCGAAGATCAAGCGCTCGTTGCGAGCGCGCCGCGCTTAGAGAGTTTTTTGTGTACCGATTGCCGCGCGCACTTTGAAGGCGTCAAACTCGCGCTGGAAGCCGCCGGCGTTCCCTATACGGTGGACGCGCGCATCGTTCGCGGCCTCGACTATTACACGCGCACCGTTTTCGAATTCATTTCCGATGCGCTCGGCGCACAGAACACGCTTTGCGCCGGCGGCCGCTACGATCAGCTCGTCGGATCGCTCGGCGGTCCGGACGTTCCGGCCGTCGGCTTCGCGCTCGGATTGGAGCGCTTCTTATGGGCGATCGAGTCAGCGGGAACGAGCGAAGAAGCGCGCCGCGAAGGCGTGCAGGCGATCGCGATCGGATCGCAGGCGCTGCAAGCGTTGCTGCCGCTGGTGACGGGCTTGAGGCGCAAGGGCGCAGGGCCGGTATTCATCGACTATGGGGATCGCAAACTGCTCGCGCAGCTGAAGATCGCCGATCGCAACAACGCGCGCTACGCGTTGATCCTGGGTGAGAACGAATTGGCCGCGGGGAGCATCGTCTTGCGCGACCTGGTGACGCGCACGGACCGGCCCCTGCCCTTCGGAAAAGATACTCTTGAGGCCCTCGGTGAACTGAAGGGATAATGGACGAAGAGCAGACCCTCAAAGATCTCCTCGCGATCATGCACGAAAACGATCTCGACGCGCTCAAAATCAAAGTGGGCGACGCGATTTTCGAATTGGTTCGCCGCGAGCCGGGGGCCGCCGCTGCGCCTGCGGCCGCCGCCGCGGCGGTTCCCGCGCCGTCGGGTCCTGCCGCGCTCGCAGCGTCGGCCAACGTTAAGAAAGTGACCGCGCCGCTCGTGGGCGTCTTTTACCGCTCGGCGGCCCCGGACTCGGAAGCTTTCGTGAAGGAAGGCGACCGCGTCGAAACCGGCCAGGTCCTGTGCATTCTGGAAGCGATGAAGCTGTTCAACGAAATTACCAGCGACTATTCCGGCATCGTTACGCGCATCGTTCCCGAAAACGGCGAGCTTGTTTCGCTCGGTCAGGAACTCTTTTGGATCGAACCGTAGACGTTCGCGCGCGCCGCGGTTACGACGAGCTGATCGCGGACCGGCGGGGCATCTTCGACGCGCCGCATTACCGCGAGCAAGTCGAAGCGATCGCGGATGCGATCGTCAAAGCCCTGCGCCGCGGCAACAAAGTGCTGTGGATGGGAAACGGCGGAAGCGCCGCGGAGGCGCAGCACATGGCGGCCGAACTCAGCGGACGTTTTTTGCGCGACCGGCCGGGACTCTACAGCGAAGCGCTGACCGTGAACACGTCGGCGCTGACCGCAATCGGCAACGACTTTGGTTACGACCACGTTTTCGCGCGCCAGATTGAAGCATTCGTGCAGCCGGGTGACGTCGTGATCGGGCTCACGACGAGCGGCAGCTCGAAAAATATTTCGCTGGCGCTTGAAGAAGCGAAGCGGCGGCAGGCGCTGACGGTTGCCTTCACCGGAAATGGCGGAGGCGAGGCGGGCCGTGTGGCCGATCTCGTTCTACTGGGCCCCGACGGGTATTCCGCGATCGTGCAAGAGGTCCATCAGACGATGGCGCACATCGTCTGCGATCTCGTCGAGCAGCGCATGATCTTCGAGGTTTAAGGTGAGCCGCACGCAGACGCTGGCGCCCCCCGACGCGCGCACACTTTTCGAACGCATGCGCGAGCGGCGCGTGCTGGTCGTGGGCGACGTCATGGTCGACGAGTGGATCTGGGGAAACGTCTCGCGCATTTCGCCCGAAGCTCCGGTTCCCGTGGTTGCGGTGAGCGATCACTCGTTCACGCTGGGCGGCGCCGGCAACGTTGCCAACAACCTGCGCGCGCTGGGCGCGCATGTCACGTTCGTGGGCGCGGTCGGCGCGGACGCCTTCGCGCATTACGTCACCGATCTGCTCGCCGACGAGGGCATCGGCAGCGAAGGCTTGGTGACGATCTCCGATCGCCCGACGACGCGCAAAACTCGCGTCGTCGCGCACAATCAGCAAGTCGTGCGCGCGGATTGGGAGGCCACGTCGCCGCTGGACGCGGCCGACCGTGGCAAACTCGCCAAGATCGTCGCGCGCGAAGCTGCTTCCGCCGATGTGGTGGTGCTCAGCGATTACGCAAAAGGACTCTTCTCGCGCGAGTTGGTCGAAGCCGCGCTGGCCTGCCCGATCGTCGTCGCCGATCCGAAACCGCAAAACTTCGAACTCTTCGCGGGCGTGACGTGCGTTGCTCCGAACGCGCAGGAGGCCGAACAGGCAACCGGGATCGCGATCAGATCGGATGCGTCGCTCGAACGAGCCGGGCAAGCGCTGCTGAACGAGCTGCGTTGCCGCTATGTTGTGATCACGCGCGGCGAACATGGCATGTCGCTCCTCGGCCGCGACGGCGAGAAGCTCCACATCCCGTCGGTCGCGCGCACGGTATACGACGTGAGCGGCGCGGGCGACACCGTCACCGCGGTGCTCTCCCTTGGGCTCGCGGCGGGCGCGCCGATCGAGCTCGCTATTCAGCTCGCGAACTTTGCCGCCGGCGCGGTCGTCGAAAAGCTTGGAACCGCGACCGCCTCAGCGAACGAAATAGTGGCGCTCGTCGAGCACGGCATTCCGGCCGGCCATGAACGCTGACCGATTCTATGGAGAGCTGTTAACCTTAGAAGCTGCGGTCGCGTGGCGCGAAGCGTTGCGCGCCGATCGGAAGGTCGTGGTCTTTACCAACGGCTGTTTCGACGTTTTGCATGCCGGCCACGTCGCGTACTTGGCATGGGCGCGCGCGCAGGGCGGCGCGCTGATCGTGGGCCTAAACAGCGACGACTCCGTCCGGCGTATCAAGGGGCCGGCGCGCCCGCTCGTACCGTTCGCGGATCGCGCGCGCGTCTTGACCGCGCTGCGCAGCGTGGACGCGGTCGTACCCTTCGGCGAACGCACACCTGAAGTGTTGCTCGACAAGCTGCGTCCCGACGTGCACGTGAAGAGCTCGCAGTATCGCGAGGAAGAGTTGCCCGAACGCGACGTCGTGTTGCAGCACGGCGGCGTCATCAAGCTCGCGCCGCACATCGATGAGATCAGCACGACCGACCTCATCGCTCGCATATTGAAGACCTACGGCGAGTGAAGATCGCGATCACGTGCAACGGCCCGGGCGAAACCGCCGGCTGGCTGCGGCCGCTCTTGCGCGAACTGTACGCGGCCCAGCCTGCAGTGGAAGTGCACGTCGCTTACGTCCCCGACGATTACGCGACCGGCGCCGAACCAGAGTTCGTGCGCAGACTCTTTCCGCAGGCACACGTGTACGATGCGAAGACGTATCTGGGGAGCATGTTGGGCCGGCCGATTGCGGGACTGCCCGAAAGCGTCGACGTCACGTTGTACTTGGGCGGCGATTTGATGCACGCGGCTCGTTTGCACCGTAAGCTCCGCGGAAAGTTCGCGACCTATCGTTTTACGCGCCGCAAGTATGCGCGCTTTACCGATCGCGCTTTCGCGATCGACGCGGAGAACGCGAAGGGTTTGATCGCCGGCGGCATCGACGCGGCGCGGGTTACGGTGACCGGCAACCTCGCCATCGACGGCGCGCTCACGGAGGTGTCCGCCGCGCCCGAAGCCGGCGCGCCGGTCGACGGTATCCTCTTCATGCCGGGCTCGCGCGGTTACGAGGTTCAGCACTTGGTGCCGTTCTTCTTTACGGCCGCGCTGACAATCCGGCGCGAGCATCCGGATATGCCAATCGCGTTTGGGATTTCGCCGTTCACCAAAATCGCGGACGTGCGGGCGGCGATCGAAGCGGGCGGCGACGCGCGCGTCTTTTCAAAACGCGGACGTTTGATCGAAACGCCGGACGGTCATGCACTCAGCTCGCTCGACGGATCGCAAACGTTTCCGATTCTTCGCAACGCGCTCGCGGCAGCTTCGCGCGCGCGGCTGACCGTTGCTACCCCCGGGACAAAAGTCATCGAGTTGGCCACTATCGGAGCGCCCGTGCTTTCGTGCACGCCGACCAACGCCGCCGAGCTGGTGACGATCAACGGGCCGCTGACCTACGTGGACCGCATTCCCTTTATCGGAGGCCCGCTCAAACGGCTCGTCGCAACGCGCATTTCGAAACGGTTTCGTTTTCATACGCAGCCGAACATGGACGCAGGGCGCGAAATCGTGCGCGAACTGCACGGCACTCTCACGCCGGGGCGCGTCGCCCGCGTCGCGCTGGAGCTGTGGGGCGACAGCGCATGGCTGGCGGATTCGTCAAAGGCGTTACGCAGCTTATACACCGAACACGTCGGCGCCGCCGGCCGTATGGCTCGCGGACTCCTCGAGGTGCAGGGCTGACGTGCGTATTTCAGTTATCATCGCCACCAAAGATCGTGCCGAATATTTGGATCGCGCGCTCGAATCGCTGGGCAAGCAAATCGGCGCGCCCTCCTTTGAAGTGGTCGTGGTCGATAACGGTTCGACCGATGCAACGCCGCAAGTGGTCGAGCGCGCGCGTACCCAACACGCTTTCGAAGTCGTGTACGTCTTCGAGGAGCGCCCCAACCGCGGCGCCGCGCGCAACCGCGGGATCGCCGTTGCGAACGGATACTTGGTCGCATTCTGCGACGACGATGTCTACGCTCCGCCGGGCTGGCTGGCCGCCCACGACGCGGCGCACGATAGCGGCAAGCTGATCGTCAACGGGCCGATCCTGAATGTCCCGTCGTATCACGAGCGCCCGAAACCGGTGTTGGCAAACTATTCGCGGGCGGCTTTGTGCACGTGCAACGTTTCGATTCCGAAGGCTGCGCTGCGCGGAGTGGGCGGATTCGACGAACAGTTTCACCTGTACGGTTGGGAAGACACGGAGCTGGGCGTTCGTTTGCGGCGGGCGGGATTGCGATCGAAATTTGCGTGGGATGCATATATCTGGCATATAAAACCGGCCGGCGAAGCCACGCTCGAGTCCGAGATGCGAAAGGCCCTCGAGAAAGCGCGCATGGCGGTGCGCTTCGTTCAAAAAGATCCAAGCCTCCGGGTGCGGACCGCAACCGGCGCGCATCCGGCCAACCTCTTGCGCGCCAAAGTGCTCGAGCCGCTGCTTCCGTTCTACGCCGGCGCCGCCACCGATGCGCGGCTGCCGGCCTCCGTACGAGCGCTCGCGCGTTCGCAACTGCTCGACGGCATCTATACGGTCGAGCTCGCGCGCGCGCTGCATTCGCAGGCTTAGCGCGATGCGCGCATTGGTGTATTGTGCGGGCGGCGGAATCGGCGATTCGCTGATGGCGTCGATCGTCGCGCGCGCTTTGAAGTCGCGCTACGAAACGGTCGACGTGCTCACTCTGCCGGTGCACGCGCCGGCGCTCGAGCGCGTTCCCGGCCTGCATGCGATTCTCACCGATGACGGCCGCGACGAGCGCGGATTAGCGGCCGCGCTGGCTCGTCGTCTTTACGACGCCGCAGTCGTCACGTGGGCGACGCCGCACGCCGCGCGCGTTCCGCACCTTGCAAAGATTCCGGTGCGTGTCGGTCAAGCCAACCGGCTGTACTCGTGGCGCTTCACAGACCGGGTAGCCGTGCGCAGCGAACAAGGCGACGTCACGACGCACTGGTCGCGGATATTGCTCGATTACGCGCGCGCGGTTGGCTGCGACGACCCCGAACCGCGCATACGCTTTGAGCCATTGCCTGAAGACGAGGCGCAGGCTCAGGCCCTTTGCGCGGAACTCGGACTTACCGAAGGCGCATTTGCCATCGTCCATCCCGCCAACGCCGTGGCAAGCGAGCGCGGCATCTGGCCGCTCGAAGGATGGGCGCAACTCGTGCGCGAGATCGCCGCGCGCTTCAACCTGCCGGTACTCGTCAGCGGCAGCGAGGACGATCGCGACATCGTCGAAGGCGTCGTGGCGCGCGGCGGCGGCTTTTCGATCGCAGGGAAGACGACGATCGGATCGTTCGGCGCGCTTTGCCGGCGCGCCGCATTCTTTGCGGGCGTCACGACGGGTGCGATGCACGTCGCCGCCGCGTGTGGATGCCCGACCGCCGGCATTTTTCCGTTTCAAACCGACACGCCCGACCGCTGGGCGCCGCTTGGCCCGAGGACGGCAATCGTCCGCGCGACCTATCCGTGCCCGCCGGGAGAACGCAAAGAAACGTGTCCCGATTACGCCTGCATCGCGAACCTCGACGTGCCGCGCATCGTCGCCGCCGTTGAGTCGTTGATGAGCGCGCCGGCGACGGCATGAAGGCCACGATTCAGATCTGCACGTACAATCGCGCGCACCTGCTCGGCCGCGTGCTCGATGCGTGCTTCGAGCAAACCGTTTGCGCGTCGGAGTATGAAATCGTACTCGTCAACGACGGGTCGACCGACGAAACACCGGCAGTTATCGCAAGCGCGCAAGCGCGCGCCACGTGCACGTTCACCGTCGTCAACCAGCCGAACGGCGGGCTCGCGAAAGCGCGCAATTCGGGTCTGGCGCGGTCCACGGGCGAGCGAATCATCTTGATCGACGACGACGTGCTGCCGTTGCCGAATTTCGTTGAAGAGCACTTGCGCAGTCACGCGGCCCATCCGGAGGCGATCGTGCGCGGAGCGGCGATCAACGTAGAAAACTTCGACGATCTGCCGATTCCGCTCTGGAGTCTGCGCAACTACAGCGGCAATTATTTTTGGACGACCAACGTCTCCGTGCCGCTGGCGAGGCTTCGCGCCGCCGGCGGTTTCAACGAAAGCTTCGCCGAGTACGGCTGGGAAGATATCGACGTCGGTCTCCGTCTGCGCTTTGCCGGCGTGAAAGCCGTTTTTAACCGGCGCGCAATCGTCTATCATTATAAGCCGCCTCCGCGCGCTTCCGACGTCGAGAAAATGCTGCGGCAGGCGCGCGCACAGGCCCGCACGGCGGTACAGCTCGCACGTTTGCACCCCCACTGGCGCACGTATTTGGCGACCGGGGATAATCCGGTTCAGCGCTTCTTGCACGCGTGGACGCGCGGCGCGGCGCGCAGGTTGCGTTCGCAGATCGGAAGCCTAGAAGACGATCGACCCTTAACCGGGCGCGAGCTGCGCGCCGCGCGACGCTTGGCCTCCGAAGTCTATTTCGAAGAACTGGAGCGCGTGCGCCGGGCCGGCACCGCATGAACGGCATCATCCTGGTGCGGACGGATAAAATCGGCGACCTGATTCTTTCAACTCCGGCGATCGCCACGGTGCGCAAATCGTTTCCGGCCGCGCACATAACGATGATCTGCAGCTCGTATAACCGCATCGTGATGGAGCGCAATACCGACGTGGACGAAATCGTCGACGCTCCGGACGACGTGCGGCCGGAGGTTTTCGGCGCGGGCTTCAAGGGCCGGGCCGAGCTGGCCATCGCGCTGGCGCCGCTTACGCGCGACCTGTCGATCGCGGGCGGCACGCGCGCGCGCATCCGCGTGGGCTATACCTACGAGCGCCGGTATCTGGCGCGTTTGATGCTGCGCCGTTACGTAAACCTTTTGATGACGTCGGAAGCGGATCCGTACCTGAACGAGCGCGACCCGCGACGCAAAGTTCGTCACGAAGTCGATCAGCTGCTCGACTTGGTGGCGCTCGCCGGGGCTCGCGAACGCGTCGAACGTCTACGGCTCGACATCACCGATGAGGATCGCGCGGCGATAGCGTTCGTGCCCGCAAACCCGATCGTTTTTCACCTGGCGAAACGGTGGTTTCAGCACGGCAGCTCGCTCGACTCTACGCTGCAGTTGATCCGCGACTTGCACCGTTTCGATCTGCCGATCGTGGTGACGTACGCGCCGGATTGCGAGCGGCACGTAGCGGAGATTGCCGAAACGCGCGCTGCCGACGTCGTGCTGGGCGGGCTGGCGTTTCACCGCTGGGCTGCCGTTTTCGAACGCGCCCGCGTGATCGTCACGGTCGACACCGGCGCGACGCACGTAGCGAGCGCCGCCGGAAGGCCGGTCGTGGTCGCGTTCGAACATCGCTATTTCGAATTGAACGCGCAAGAGTGGGCGCCGTATAAGGTGCCGAGCGTACTGGTTCGCAAACCCGCAAGCGACGATCCGCGGTTGCTGGAGCAGTTCAGAGCGGAAATCTTGGGCGGCGTCGAGGCATTGCTGCGTGCCTGAAATGTCGGTTGTGGTGCCGACCTACAACCGGATCGAAACACTGCGCGACGTCTTGCCCTCACTCCTGAGGCAAGATCTCCCCGCGGACAGTTTCGAAGTGCTCGTTTGCGATTCCAATTCGAACGACGGCACCGCGGAATACTTGGCCGAGATGCGTACGCGCCATCCCAACGTGCAGCACGTGGCCGGCGCATACTCGGGTCGCGCCATGGCCCGCAACGCCGGCATCGAGCGGGCTCGCGGTGACGTCGTTCTTTTCAACGACTCTGACATCATCGCATCGCCCGACTTGCTCGCGCGCCATTTGCAGCACCACCGGGAACGCCGGAACATCGCGGTGGTCGGGTTGGAAGTGCAGGTCCGGTCGCTCGAGGATTACGCGGATAAACGCGATCATCCCGAGAAGCGCGGCGCGCTGCATCCGCCGGGGCGCAAACGGCTGAGTTGGCTCTACTTCCTGACCGGGAACGCTTCCGCGCGGCGCGACGACCTGCTGCGTGTCGGCTGCTTCGACGAATCGTTCACGGGATACGGGCACGAGGATTTGGAACTTGGCTACCGGCTGCAAAAAGCCGGAATCGTGATTCTGTACGAACCGCGCGCAGTCAACTATCACTGGCAAGACGTCGCCCATGAGGATCAGGTCGAGAAGATGAAGCTCGCCGGCCGTTCGACCGTGCGTTTTTACCGCAAGCATCCCGATGTTGCCGTGATGGCGAACCTCGGCATGACGCCCATTTCGCTCGGGCTGCACACCGCGCTGAGCAAGATGCCCTGGCTGCTCGGATACTTCGACAAGCGGGCCGCCGGTTCAAAATTTGCGCGCAGCCTGATCCAGCAGTACTATTACGTTTCCGGAATCAAGAGCGCATTATGAAAAATTCCTGCGGCGCGTTACGCGCAAGCGACGAGGAGAAGGCAGTCGAATTGGCGGGCTGGGTCAACGTCCGGCGCGATCACGGCGGTCTGATTTTCGTCGATCTGCGCGACCGCGACGGCATAACGCAGGTCGTCTTCGCTCCCGACCGCGCCAGCTTTAGCGAGGCCGAGCGCTTACGGCACGAGGACGTCATTCGCGTGCGCGGTTCGGTTCGCCGCCGCCCGGCAGGGACTGAAAACAGCAAGCTGCCCACCGGCGAGATCGAAGTCGCGGTTGACGAATTGGAAGTGCTGAACCGTTCGGCCGTTCCGCCGTTCCAAGTGAACAAGGACGACGACGTCGACGAGAACCTGCGTATGCAGTACCGCTACCTCGATTTGCGGCGCGGCCCGCTGCAGCACAATCTGATGCTGCGTCACCGCATTGTGAAAGCCATGCGCGATTTTTTCGACGAACGCACGTTCATCGAGATCGAAACGCCGATGCTCATCAAGTCGACGCCCGAAGGCGCGCGCGATTTCTTGGTGCCGAGCCGCCTGCATCCCGGCTCGTTCTACGCGCTGCCGCAGTCGCCGCAGCTCCTCAAGCAAATCCTGATGATCGCGGGCTTCGGCCGTTACATGCAGATCACACGCTGCATGCGCGACGAAGATTCGCGTGCCGACCGGCAAACCGAGTTTACGCAGCTCGACGTCGAGTTGTCGTTTTGCACGCAAGAAGAAGTGATCGAGGTTATGGAATCGTGCATGCGCTACGTGTGGAAAGCGGCGCTTGGCGTCGAGCTCCCGGCTTTCCCGCGGCTCTCGCACGCGCAAGCGATTGCGACCTATGGCAGCGACAAACCCGACCTGCGTTTCGGCCTCGAGCTGCAACGCGTGGACGAGGTCTTCGCGCAAACCGAGTTCGCGATCTTCAAATCCGTCTTGAGCGCAGATGGCGCGATCATCGCGCTGCGCTATCCCGGCGGCGCGGCATTATCGCGGCGCGACTTCGACGCGCTGGTCGAAACCGCGAAACAGAATGGCGCTAAGGGCATGGTCTGGGTTGCGCTCGCCCCCGACGGCGTAAAGAGTTCTGCTTCAAAGTTTATCGACGAATCAGCGGTAGCTAAGCTGCGAGAGAAAGCGCAAGCCGAAACGGGCGACGCGATCCTGCTTTTCGCCGACGCCACTGACGCTGCGCTTGCGGTGGCCGGTAAAATGCGCAACGAAGTCGCCGAGCGCGCGGGATTGCGCGATCCCAAGACGTTCGCGTTTGCATGGATCACGGATTTCCCGCTCTTCGAAGTGGATGAAGCGACCGGCAAACCCGCGCCCTCCCATCATCCGTTTACAGCGCCCGCCGACGATCAATGGACGCTGCTCGAATCGGATCCGTTTCTTATGCGCGCGCAGCATTACGATATGGTGCTCAACGGTTACGAACTCGGCAGCGGATCGATTCGCATTCACAAGGCCGAATACCAGCGAAAGATCTTCGCGATGCTCGGCCTCTCTCCCGAGCAAGTCGAGGATCGCTTCGGTTTCTTCTTGCGCGCGCTCGACTACGGCGCTCCGCCTCACGGAGGCATGGCGCTAGGGATCGATCGCATCGTGATGGTCGCCGTCGGCGACGCGAACATCCGCGACGTCATCGCGTTTCCGAAGAATCAACTGATGCGCGACGTCATGATGGACGCGCCCTCGCCCGTACCGGAGCAGCTAGTGCGCGATTTGTCGCTCCGGATTGCGCCGCCAAAGCCCTAGTATCAAGCCGAGCTACAAATGCCGCGTTGGCGAAAGTCGCCGAATTAAGCGCTCCGAGGGGTTACCTACAGATTCGCCTGTGGATAAGTCGCACGGGCGGGGCCGACGTATGGCTTTTTTGACGCAACAATACTAAAATAAGCTTCCCCTAGGTTGCTCTGGGGCGCGCCAGTTCTTGGACGTACTGGAGGGTGTAGTGAAACCTCGCGTTTCTTTGTCTTTGCGCTTATAGCTTGCATCGTAGCGACCAAAACCGGCATCACACCGGTGGCTTTTGCTCAAAACTTAGTGCCGACCGCCTCACCGATCCCCGTCTTGCTCTTGACTGCATCACCAACACCGACCAAGCCGCCAACAATAATTCCGTATTGTATTGCGGATGCCCATCTACCCGATGCGTGCAAGAAGCGACAGCGTATTATTTATGTGATAGGCGTTGCAAACGATTACGCAACGAGAGGTCGGCTCGTCGCCACCCTAACCGATCAGCTTCAAGACTTCGACTTAATCGACGGTGCTCGTCTGATATCGGAACCGTCTTGGAGTACGGATGATTTCATAAATCAGTGCGAGGCTGATCGCAACCGCCCGCCTGGCCTCAGTGTACGTGAAGGAGCGTTGGTCATTGCAGCAGTGGCGCTTGCGAATGGATTGTCCGACCGGTGGTCGCACTGGTGGTCATCGACCGAAGCCGCCGTCAATGTTCTTTACGCTGAATGCGCATTGGGTGATAATACTTCTAAAACAGCTGCACGGTCAAGGATGTTCTCTCCGGTCGCTCGCCGCGGAAACACGACGTTAAGGCCCAAAAGTTCACCTACTCCGTCGCCATCACCATCACCGCCAGCCTACGCATACATCTGGTCGTCACATACACAGTTCGGGCACGATGGTAAATCTACAACAAATATGCCCCGTTATTTTTCACTTGTTTCGCAGTTGTTGACGTTGGCTGCGATTTATGCGGCGGTCGCTCCAACGAAAACGTACAAGTCAACTACGGTAACGAATTTTCCTACGCCAGCTCCATCTACATCACCGCCGGCGAGCTGGCTCGTAAGCATGACGAGTGAATCCGACTCTTCAAATTCTTCGTTTGCGACACTAACCGGAGCGTTCCTTACGCAAGCCACCCAGCAATACACTGTCGTGTCAATTGTACCAGCTGATGATGCTAACGCGTGGAATGCAATCGAGGGCGCTGTCTACAATATCGTAAACGAAATGCACTGTCCAACACCAACAAGTGCACCCAGCGCGAAGCCGACAAGCCCCCCTAACGACGATGTTAAAAAGTTTGCCGAGGCTACTCCGGTGCCACTGCCAAATAAGGCACCGTTTTGTTTGCAGCAATGAAATTCCGATAAGAAATTGCAAAGTAAGTCGCGGGCGCATCGGGCGGCCAGTCGTTTTGTGCGCTTGTGTATTATCTCGCGGCAAATTCCAACGAGGACATCAGACACTGGTTCGCGACGGCGCCGTGCGCAAGATGTTCGTAGCGCGAGTAAAGATCGCGTCGAACATTGCGCGCGTCAATTTGCCGGTGTTCGTGTTCTGGCGGCTGGGATGAAAGGATGCGATTAGCGTGATGCCACGTTTGCCTTTGGTTGCGGCCAACTCGGCTCCGTGACCGAAGCGCCAGCCTTTCGTCGCGAGCGTGTAGCCGTCGGATTCGAGCGCTTCGATGGCGGCCTTCGTGCCGATCGCGCCGAGCCCGATGACGATGCGCAGGCGATCGAGCGCCGCGAATTCGCGCACGAGGTACGGAAAGCAGCGGTGCAGTTGCGCCGGCGACGGTTTGTTCTGCGGCGGTGCGCAGCGCAGCGCCGCGGTGATGTAGCAGTCGTCCAGTTCTAGGCCATCGTTTACGTCGCGAACCGTTGCTTGATTGGCGAAGCCGGCGCGATGCAGCGCCGGAAAGAGAAATTGGCCCGAAGCGTCGCCCGTGAAAACGCGGCCGGTGCGGTTGCTGCCATGCGCGCCGGGTGCGAGGCCGACGAGCAGTACGCGCGCCTGCGGATCGCCGAAGCCGGGGACGGGCTTCCCCCAGTATGTCGAGTCGCGATGCGCGCGTTTCTTCGTTTGAGCGACTTGCGCGCAGTAGCGGCGCAGCTCGCGGCACTTCGTGCACGCGATCACTTCACGCTCGATCGCGCGCAGCGTTTTTGAACTCATTGCAACTCGGGAAAGCCGATGTGCGCGAGCGCGGCGTAGGCTGCGACGCCGACGGCCGTCGAGAGGTTGAGGCTGCGCACGCTGCCCGGACGCATCGGAATACGCAAGCAGCGTTCGGGATCGCGCGCCAGCAGATCGGCGGGCAATCCTTTCGTTTCTTTTCCGAAGACCAGAATGTCGCCGCGCGCGAATTCTGCGTGTGCGTACGATAGCGAGGCGCGCGTCGAGAAATACCAGCGTCGCGATGCGGATGTTGCGGTCAAGAATGACTCGAGGCTTGGATGCAGCGTCATGCGCACGTGCTCCCAATAGTCGAGGCCCGCGCGTTTGAGTTCGCGGTCGTCGATGCTGAAGCCGAGCGGCGCTACGAGGTGCAGTGCGCAGCCCGTCGCCGCGCACAGGCGCGCGACATTGCCGGTGTTGGGCGGGATCTCCGGTTCGACCAGCGCGATCTGCAAGGGCGCGTCGCCCGAGGCGAAATCTGCAAGGCGGTCTTGTGGTTGCATCAGGAGTTAACGATGGAGACGAAATCGAGACCGGCGGGCGCAACCGCATACGCGACGCCGTTGTTGCGCTGCCAGATTTTTTCGATGGCGGCGCGGGGATAGATCGCGCGCACGTTCGGAGCCGCGGGATCGTTGATCGCGCAGTCGCCGTTGGCGGTAAAGCCGCAGAGCACGGCGAGGTGGCCGTCGGAATGTTCGAGCGGCGCGTCGGGCAGCTCGTCGCCTTGCCAGCTGTACGAGATCGCGATGGGGATGCCGGCTTCAATCAGCCGCTGCGCCTGCTCGAGGTTGCGCAGATAGACCACCGCCGCGCGCAGGCCCAGGCTGCCGCTGAAAGCGACGTTGAACGACCAGTTGCCCGTGCCGTTATAAGAAAGATCGAAGACGGCGCGTGCGGTGGTTGGGACGTCGAAATCCAAACCGTGATACGCGTTCAGCATCGAGAGTGAGGCAGGGCTGCACCAGCCGCGCTCGCCTTCGAGCGCATACTGCGATCGGGCCGGCACGTCGAGCATCCGCGCCGGCGCGGCGTAGGGCAGCGAGGGTTCGGTCCGATCGGGCGCCGCAAAATAGAGCGCGTTGAATTCGACGCCGGCGGCGCGCACTTCGATGCCGTCGAACGGCTGCGCGCTGCGGATAACGTCGACGTCGACGGTTACGTCATCATGCCGCGGACTGAACGATTTGCGGCCTTCGGAAGTCCACTCGACATGCGCCAGCCAATCGGTGGCCGGAGTGTGCGCGCGCAGCAAGCGGAATTCGAGCAACCCGCGATCCGCAAACGTGTTCCAGCTCAGCACGCCTTCGCGCGTCGTCTCAAAAATCAGCGCCGCCGAGCCGCGCGCCGCGTAGGAAACCGCTAGCACACTATATTTGCCAGTCCCAAGCGTTCCACGTATCCTGCACGAACGCGGCTGGCCGCAGATTCTTCATGTCGCTATTGACCGCCGTGTATTCGTTTTCCCAATAGAAAAAAATGCTTGGGACCAGTTGGTGGATGCGCTCCTCTTCCTGCTGATAGAGCCGTTTGCGCGCCGCGTGGTCGTACGTGAGAAGCGCTTGCAACGACGTGCGATCGACGATCGGGTCGCTCAAGTGCGACGTGTTTCCGCCGTGCGGCGGCACGTATTTGCTGTTCCATAGCCCCGAGTTGTCGGGATCGGGCGCGTTGATTGCGACCGTCCACGAAATGTCGTACTTGCCGCTGTAGAGCGGCCCGCTCGGCGCGAAGAGCACGTTGACGGGATAATTGCGGATCTGCAGATTGATGCCGAGCGGTTTCACCTGGCTCTGCACTTGCACTTCGGCCTCGATGTTTTCTTGTTTGTTGGTGCCGGTCGCGATGTAGAGTTGGAGCGCCTGCCCGCCTTTGTGCAGCCATCCGTCGGGACCCATCTTCCAGCCGGCCTGCGCGAGCAATCGCTTTGCGTTCTGCGGATCGTATGGATAACGCGGAATATTGGGCGCCCCCCACGACAGCGGAAAGACGTCGCTTACCGCCAGCTGGTTGTAGCCGTGGTAGCTGGTGTCGTTGATGCGTTTCCAGTCCACGCCCTCCGCGAATGCTAGCCGGACCCGCTGATCGGCCAGGATCGGGTTCTGTAGATTAAATTCCATATGGCGCCAGTTGGCGAT
>JAAXMC010000031.1 GCA_013036315.1 Vulcanimicrobiota bacterium | reverse complement strand
TACCGCACCGAAGTTTTTATTCCGGAGAAACTCATGTCGAGCGAACCCGGCTCGGCGCGGTGACGTGGAAATTTCATGGCTTGCGGATTGCCTTCGCGCGCGAGCTTGTCGATTTCCGGGCCGCCGGGGAAAGGAAGGCCTAAGAGTCGCGCGGTTTTGTCGAAGGCTTCGCCGGCGGCGTCGTCGGTAGTGCGGCCGATCACGCGCATTTGGGTTGCGCTTTCAACTTCGACGAGCTGCGAATGGCCGCCGGAGACCAGCAGCGTCAAAAACGGATAGCGCGGTACGTCGCCGTCCCGATCGAGGAACGTTGCGAAAATGTGCCCGTGCAAATGGTTGATGCCGTAGAGCGGTTTGCGCAGCGCGAAGGCGAGCGCTTTCGCCGATGCGACGCCGACCACGAGGCTGCCGATGAGTCCGGGGCCGCGCGTGACGGCGATGCCGTCGATCGCGTCGAGCGAGGTGTCCGCGCGTGCGGCTGCGTCTTCGATTGCGGCCGTCAGCAGCGCGACGTGCTGGCGGCTTGCGATCTCCGGCACGATTCCGCCGTATTTCGCGTGGAACGCGTCTTGGTTGGTGGCTACGCTCGAGCGCACGCGTGTGCCGCTCTCGACCACTGCGGCCGAGGTGTCGTCACACGACGTTTCAATCCCGAGGATGAGCATGGCCGTCTCTCTTTAGGCCCGCCGGGGCACGATGCATCTTAGTAGTATTGACGGAGCTAGTCATATATAATAGACTAGTCATATGAAAATGACCATTGGACTGGCGGAGGCCAAGGCGAAACTGTCCGAGATCTTAGACCGAGTTGAAGCCGGCGATACGGTCGTTATCTCGCGCAACGGCTCGCCTGTAGCGGAAATTCGACCTCACAAGGGCGTGGCGGTGGCTGACACAATTGCGCGCATCCGCGCGCTGCGGCGACGTATCGCAAAGCGGAACGCGGGCAAGCCGAAGTGGCCCCCTGAGGGCGTGAGTTGGCGCGACATCGCGCATGAGGGCCATCGCCGCTAATGCTTGTGCTCGATCCGTCGGTGGCTGCAAAATGGTTTTTGAGCGCCGAAAAAGATGATGGAGCCGACCGAATCTTCGATCGCATACAAGATGGCGAATCGAGCTCGGCACCCGAAATCTTCCGATGGGAATTTCAAAACATGCTTCTGTCGGCCGAACGCTCCGGACGCATCGAACCTGAAGATGTGGAGGAGGCGCTAATTGTGCTCCGGGATCTCCCCATCAACCTCGAGGCGACGGGTGACCGTTTTTTGGAATCGGATAAAGGGCGCGATGCTAACAAGGCCGACGTCGCCGCTTCGTTTCAAGCCGCCATCGTCGACGTGCTGATGCAGCGCACGGCGGCCGCGTTCGAGCGAAAGCCCTACACGAGCGTCGTGCTCTCGGGCGGAGTTGCCGCGAACTCTGCGCTGCAAACAGCGCTGCGCGAATGGGGAAAGAAAACTAACGTCCCGGTTTTTATTCCGCCGCCGAAGTATTGTACCGATAACGCTGCGATGATCGCCGCCGCGGCCGCGCATCAGGGCGAAGCAGTTCGAGTCGATCCGCTCTCACTCAGCGCGGATCCGAACCTGCCGTTTGAGTTGTCATCACTTCCCGCATTTTAGCGCCGAGTGAAAGGTCGTACCCAGGCGCAGCACCGCTGAAAAACCTGAATCGTTGAACGTCGAGTCGGCGAGCGCGCGTTCGTTGAAGTAGCCGAGCACCATGTCGACTCGCTCGGTGCCAAACGCGAGCGGCCAAACCAATTGACTCGAAAACGTCGAGCCTTGCTGCGGAAACGGAATGCCGCTGACCATCGCGGCGTTCGCATACGCCGCCGAGACTTGCGGGCAGCCGGTAAAGCTAATGTAGCCGGTGACCGCGCCGGGCAATCCGCCCGACGAGCCGATGTTGCGCGCCGCATCGCCGGCCGAAACGCTGCCCGATTGAATCGACGTATCGGTCGCACCCAAAACCAGCGCGCCGTCGCGCAGCGCAATTCCGCCCACGGCACGGCTGTCGAGCACCGTCAAACATTGGTACGTCGTCGATTTTCCGCTCGTGGTCCCGCCGCACGCCGTCACGGTACCGGTGTTGTAGCCGCCCGCAAGTTCGAGCTGCCAATTTTTGCCCGCGTTTAGCCACGGCGAGAGCAGCGAGACATTCGCCAAGCGCTGCGGACGGATCTGCGGCTTCGGCACCTGCGCGATCGCCTGCGTGTAGCTCGAGATCAACCCTTGATTGATCGCAGCGATGCGATCGCTCACCGTCTGCGTCTCGGTGCCGCCCGAGAGCAGCCAGCCCGGGCCGCCAACCGGAATCGTCACCTGCCAGCCCTCCTGCGCGGCCAAATCGCCGGCCGTATTGGTCAGCCGGAATCCGAGTAAATCCAACGCGTAATAGCGCGCCTTCTTCCCCGCCGCAAACGCCGCCGTCACGTGCGCGATCGGTCCGCTTAGCGGCGCCAGCCACGAGACGGTTCCCGACGATGGAGCAAAAAACCGATCGTTCATTTGCGTGCCGATCGTTTCGCGCAGCTGAAAATAATTCGATGAGTTCGCATCCGAGAGCCCCGACGTAAAGGTCGCCGACTGCCCGATGAACTCGCCGATCGATCCCGGCGCACTTCCCGCAGGCGTTCGAAAATCGTGCTCCAGCCGCCCGAAGATATTAAATGTTTGCGCAAAATATTCGGCGCCGCTGCGCGACTGATTGTGATAGAGATGCGCTTCGAAGGCCAATGCGTCGATCACATCGCGCGCGCCCCTGCTTCCGTTAAATGCATTGATGAACGACAGTTCGAACGGCGGCGTGCTTGCCGTACCCGATTCAAAGAACGGGCCGGGCGGCGCCGGTGGATGCAGCGGCTGATGTTCGGGCGCGTTGGCCGCAGTCGGCTGACGCGCAAACGGCGGCAGCGGCTCGGGGCTCGGCACCGGCGTCGCTAAGATGAAGGTAGCCGTCGCACCCCCGTTATATGTGCCCGCCGACTGCACGCCGTAAAATGCGCCCGCGGTAAACGGGTCCGACGAAAAGCCATAGGCGTAGCCGGCGGAGAGACTGCTGAGTTTGCTCACCGAAAACGGCGTCGAATCGACGAGCGATTTCAAACTTTGGTCTTCCAGAAAATTGCTGGGCTGCAGAAACGTAAAGAGCGTTTGGCTTTGCGTCTGCAAATCTTGACCGATCGTCATGCGCTGAGGGCTGCCGACCGAGACCGGCGCGAGGCTGAGCGCATTGGAGAGCGCGCGCTGCACCGAGACCGTACTTTGGTTCTGCGCGAACGACGCCGCCAGCATGTGATGGCGGTTCGGACTGAAAGCGAGATTCAGCTCAACGTCGTGCGTGCGTGCCGGCGCGGCGCCGCCCGCCGGCACCGGCGTCGATAAACGCACGTAGGGCGCGTAGTCCGTCGAAACGGAAGCGCTGCCTTGGAAGACGCGCAGCGGAACGAGAAATTCATAACCGCCGAACTGCAGCATGAGCGATCGCGAGTCGCCGTCGAGATGCAGCGCATCCCACGGGATGCTCAGCGTGCGCGTCACATTTTTCTCGCCCGCTGCCACGGGCGCCGCTCCACTTTGCTTCTCGACCGCATACGCGTAGCCGAAGCCGGCGTTGAAATCGCATTGTGCGCGCGCGCCGTCGTAGACGATCGTGTCTTGCTCCGTCCGGGCGCGCCCCACGCGTACCAGCGCGCTCGCGAGCGACCGGCTCGGCGAAACGCCCTGCAGTTGCGTGCACGTTACCGTCTTCTGGCTCGCGTACGGCAGCGCCGCCGGCGACGCAAATGCAATCGACAGCCCATCGGTCGCAGCCGTTATGCAAAACTGATTGCCGTCTGCGCCGGGCGTGGGCGCAACCAACACGACACTCTTCGGACAGCTAAACCCACCTGCGTGCGCGCCGCTTGCCGATCGCACCGCCGTCAGCCGCGGCAGAGGATCCGGTGTATTCTGCGGCTCGGGTGTTTGCGCGGTGACGACCACGCCATTGTAGCCCAGCCGTAAAACCAATGTCGGCACCGGCTGCGGCGAGAGTTGTACCGCCGACGTTGAAGCCGGCGCAGCAACGCAAGCGAGCGCTACAACTGGAAGAGCGACCCAGCTCCAACGGGCGGGCCAAATCATGGGCATCTCTTAACCGGGCAAAGGCGAGGACCTGCGTTTGCAGAAATCAGCCTCATGCAGCGCGCGCTTTTCATGGCGTTGGCAGCTTGCGTTTTGGCGCCGGCCTTTATTCCGGTTGCCGCCCGCGCCGACGCTCCCGCTTGGCCGCGCGTCAAACAATCGCTGGTCGTCGTCGGCTATCGCAAAACCGGCTGCACGTTCACCGCCGACCGCGGCAATTGCGCGTTCAAATCGTACGGCACGGGCTTCTGCATCCGGTCCCGCGCCGGATTGTCGGAATTTATTACCAACGCCCACGTTGTCGCACCGGCGCCCGACGGTTATACGCTGGTCGTGCTGTTGTCCGGATTTCAACAAGAATTGCCCGCGACGATCGAACAACAGAACGCCGGCGCAGATCTTGCGATCATCTCTGCGGCAACGGCTCGAGTCTTGCCGGTACTCACATTCAGCCCGCGCCTTTCTTCCGACGACACCACCGATGTCGCCGTCGGCGGCTTCGGTTATGAAGAAGCCGTGCTCTTCGGCGGACTCTTCGGCGGCGCGACGATCGGCGGCGGAGACCTGACGCCCGCGTGGCATCAAGGGCACATTAGCGCGCTGCATCCCCAAACAAACCCGCAATTTATCGATTTCGATCTGCGCGGCGGCAAGTCGTCCGAAGGATTGAGCGGCGCGCCGCTCTTCGATCCGAAGACCGGCATCGTCTACGGCGTGCAGGATTGGTATCCGAAGAACCTGGGCGGATCGGCCGCGCAGGGACAAGTCTCTGAGGACGGCGACGACCTCGCCATTTCGCAAAACGTGGTCATCGCGTTCATGGGCAACCTTCCGGTCTCGACCGGCATCGCCAGCCTCGGCAGCAACGTGCAAACGACCAGTGCGGTCAACGATAACCCGCCCACCGTCAGCGATCCCGTCACGATCTATCGCACCGCGGCCGACAAGGGCGATGCGAGCGCGCAAAACAGTCTCGGGTTGATGTATCTGGACGGCACCAACGGAGCGCCGCAAGATTACGCGCTGGCGGTCCATTACTTCCAGCTCGCGGCCGCCCAGGGCAACGCCAAGGCGGAAAGCAATCTCGGTTACCTCTACCACTTCGGTTTAGGCGTCACCCTAAATTACGCGACGGCTGCGCATTATTACGATCTCGCGGTCGCGCAAGGCGACGCCGCCGCGCAAAACAACCTCGGAACACTCTACTATTACGGGCAGGGCGTCGCGCAAGACAAGGCGGCCGCCGCGCGCTATTACAAATTGGCGGTCGCGGGCGGAAACGGCTACGCGCAAAGCAATCTGGGTTATATGTATGAGATGGGCGAGATCGTTCCCAAGGATTACGCGATCGCGCGCCGCTACTTCGAGCTTTCGACGGCGCAAGGCAATCCGCGCGGCGAAACCAATCTCGGCTTTCTCTATCACCGCGGGCTCGGCGTAGCCGAAAATATTACGCTCGCTCTGAAGTATTATGAAGCAGCTGCCGCGCAAGGCGACGACGCCGGCGAGCGCAATCTCGGCGTGCTCTACGAAAGCGGCGTCGGCGTGCCCAAAGATATCGCAAAGGCACTCAACTATTATCAGCTTGCGGCCGCGCAGGGAGACGCGCGCGGAGAATATCTGCTCGGACGCATGTATGAATTAGGCCAAGGCGTCACGCAAGATTATGCCAAGGCGGCGGCCCTCTATCAAAGTTCCGTCGCTCAAGACGATTCCGAAGGGCAGGCAGCGCTCGGGTATTTGTACGATACGGGCCACGGGGTCGCACAGAGCGATGCCATGGCGTTAAAGTATTACCAACTGGCGGCGGCACAAGACGTCGCGCAAGCACAGAACAACCTGGGCGCGATGTATTCCAACGGTCAGGGCGTGCCGCAAGATTATGCCAAAGCCCTCGAGTACTTCAAGCTTGCCGCGCAGCAGAACCACGGCACGGCTCAATACAATCTTGGCGCGGCCTACGAATACGGCCGTGGCGTAACGCGCGATTACGCGACCGCGCTGAAGTATTACAAGTTGGCCGCCGCGCAAGGCATCGACGGCGCCGCCGCAGCGGTAACTCGGGTTTCGAAACTTCTTTCCAACCCCTAGAAGGATGGCCCGCTACCGCGGGCCCCCGTTTAAAGTGTCATGGTGAGCCGATAGTGTGTCATGGTGAGCCCCTAATGGTGTCATCCTGAGCGGCGCATCTTCGATGCGCCCAGTCGAAGGGCGCCTGAGCTTGTCGAAGGCCGCGATAGCAGTACTGTTGCTCGTTTCCGCATGCACGCAAGGCGGCCAACAACGTAACGTGCCGCAACCGTCGACGCTTGTGATCGCGCAGCAGCGCGAACCGATGTCGCTCAATCCTTCCCTCGAGAACGGACAATCCCAGACGCAGTGGGGCGAGTTGCTCTTTTCATTCCTGGTAAAATACGACAACCACGGGCAACTCGTGCCCGACGCCGCCACCGCCGTCCCGACCCTTGCAAACGGCGGAATCAGCGCCGACGGCCGCACGGTCACGTACCACCTGCGGAAAAACATCCGCTTCGCCGATGGCGTGCCTCTCACGGCGAGCGACTGCGTCTGGTCGATCAACGCGATCAACAATCCGGCCAACAACGTGCAATCGCGCTATGGCTACGACCGCATCGCTTCCGCGCAGGCGCCCAACGCCACCACCCTCGTCCTTCATTTAAAGGAAGCGTTCTCGCCGCTGCTCACGCTGGTGATGGCGCCGCAAGGCTTTCCGATTCTGCCCAAGCATTTGCTTGATAAGTATTCCGACTTCAACCGCATCAACTTCAACACCAAGCCGATCGGCTCGGGGCCGTATGTGGTCGACCGCTGGCTGCATGGCGACCGCGTCGAAATGCATGCCAATCCCTACTACTTCCTTGGCAAGCCGCGCATCGAGCATTTGGTCGTGCGTTTCGTCCCCGACGCGCAGACCGGCTTTAATCAGTTGCAGACGCACGAAGTACAAGGATATGTCCTCATACAGGACTTCGCGCAATATCCGCTACTGATGAGCCTCAACGGTTACCGGGTGCTCAGCACACCGGTTAGCGCCGTTGGCGCGATCATTTTCAACACTCAGTCGCCGCAGACAAACGACCCCCGCGTGCGCCACGCGCTGGCCGAAGCCATCGACATTCGCAGCCTCGTTGCGAAAGCCACGCGCGGCGCGCTCAACAGCGGCAACGCCGGCCGCGGTCTCTTCATTTGGTCCTACGACAAAAACGCCTATCCGGACATTGCGTTCGATCCGTCGCACGCGCGCAAACTTTTGGACGCCGCCGGCTGGCGCATGGGCGCAAACAACACGCGCGTAAAAAACGGAGTCCCGCTGGATCTTCTAATGGTCATCCAAGCCGCAACTCCGGGCGATGCGATCATCGGCAACGCCGTGACGCAGTACGAACGCGCCGTGGGCGCGCGCGTCACGCTCAAGCAGTTCAACGTCACGCAGTTCGTAGCGCCCGTCAGCGCCGGCGGCCCGGTTTACGGTGGCAAATTTAACCTCGCGCTGTATCCGTTTGTTAACGGCGACGACCCCGACACCACCGACCAATTCGCATGCGCCAACGTTCCTCCGCGCGGCTACAACAAGTCACGGATCTGCGATCGTCGCATCGACGCGCTCCTGGCCGCCGGGCGCAGCACCTTCGATCTCGCCAAGCGCAAAGCTGTCTATGCGCAGTTGCAGCGCCTGCTGTATCAAGGGCTGCCGATTGTTCTCATCTACCAGCGCCGCGAGATCGATGCATTTACCTCGCGCCTGCACGGAGAGTCCGGCTCGAGCGACAGCGTATTTTGGAACGTCGCAAGCTGGCACCTTTCCGGCGACTGATCGTGACCATGGCGGTAGTGGAGTTGTGGCTCTAGCGAATTGTCATCCTGAGCAGCCCCTCGCTCTTCGAGCGAGGGCGTCGTCGAAGGACGCCCGAGCAGCGCGCCGTATGGCGCGCGTGACGAGGGCCGCATGATATTTCGCTTCTTCTCCCTGACGCTGATCATAAGCTGGGTGCTCTTCATTGCAGCTGCAAAGCTCCCGACCGGCGGAAACTTCGCATTCTTACTCGCGATCTTCACGCCCGCGCTCGTCGCGATCTGGTTGACCGGCACCGTCGGCGGAACTGCGGGCTTACAAGCGCTGTTCGCGCGCATATTCGAATGGCGCGTCGGCGTGCAGTGGTACCTCTTCGCGATCACCTACATGCTGGCGATCCGCTTCGCTGCCGCCGTAGTGCAGCGAGTTGCCACAGGTTCGTGGCCGCACTTTAGCCACGAGTCGTTGTATTTTCTTGCGGCTGCGATCGTTCTCTCAATGCCGGTGCAAGCGGGCGAAGAGATCGGCTGGCGCGGCTACGCGCTTCCGCACTTAGGCGCACGATTCGGATATGGCGCAGGAAGCGTTATCCTAGGCGCGCTCTGGGCGCTCTGGCACTTCCCGGTCTTCTTCATTCTTCCGGGTAACGGCAACTACGGCCAGTCGTTTCCGCTCTTCCTAGTTGGAACGACCGCGCTGTCGGTTGCAATGGGCTGGCTTTTCGTCCACACGAAGGGCAGTATTCTTCTCGCGATGCTGATGCACTCCGCGGTCAATCAGACGCACGAAATCGTAGAGTCTGGTATGGCAACGGTCGGACCGTTCGCGCTAGACACAACGCTGATCGCGTGGCTGACCCTTCTGTTCCTATGGATTGGCGCGGCGTATTTCCTAATCCGGATGCGCACGCCGAGGGCGTCATGGGAACGTCCCTAGATCACGCACGCGCTGAGCTGCCTCACGGAACGCCGTCATCGCCAGGCGCATCGGGCGCGGACCGAAGCTGATCCGCTTCACGCCGAGCTCCGCCATGCGCGCAATCGGAGGCGCATCCGGCAGGGCGAGCATGTTCACCGGCGCGGGAATAGCGTTCACCAGGCGCGCGATCATGTTTTCATCCGTCGGTCCGAGTACATAGATGCAATCCGCGCCCGCCTTGAGATAGATCTTCGCGCGTCGAATGCTTTCGCGGTACTTTTCCTCTTCGGGTAATTCCGTTCGGAAGAACACATCGGTACGAGCGTTAATCACCAGCGGGACGCTGAGCTGAACGCCGACGTCATGGATGGCCTTAATTCGCTTCCCCTGCAACTCGGCGTCATACAGCACGGATGTATCTTTGTGCGCCGAATCCTCGAAATTCAATCCCACCGCGCCGGCATCGATCGCGCCACGCGCGGTTGCAACAGCATCCGCGACCGTCGGGCCATACCCCGCCTCGAGATCTGCCGTAACCGGTATATCAACCGCGCTCGTAATGCGCTTCACGACCGCAAGCATTTCCTCGCGGCCGATCTCTTCATTATCCTCAAATCCCAACGACGCGGATATGGCGGCACTTGCAGTGGCCGCTGCCGGAAAGCCGAGTTCTTCGACGATCTTCGCTCCCGCTACATCCCACACGTTCACGAGGATCAGCGGCTGGTCGCCGTGGTGCAGCGCCCGGAGTCGTTCGGCCTTTTCGGCTGGACTCACGCCTCTAGGCGACGGAAACAACCAACGACTGCGCCGCCGCGCGAAGCGCGCTCATAGCGACCGACAGTTGCTCTTCGGTAACGATCAGCGGCGGACCGAACCGCAGCGTGTTGTTCCCGGCCTTATTGAGTAGCACGCGCGAGTTCTCGCGAGCGAACGTAACGAGCGCCGCCGCGTCGTGCGGCTCTTTTACCGGCAGCCCCGCGAGCAATCCCAGCCCGCGTGGTTCGCCGAAAAGATCCGGAAATTCATCGGCGATCGCTCGCAGCTCGCGAAACAACACATCCGACATCTCAACGACGTGTCGCTCTAAACCTATTGCATCCCGGATGCGCAGATGGGCCATCCCCGCAGCGCAGGGAACCGGCGAGCCGCCGAACGTCGTGCCGTGATCGCCCGGCTGCAGCCCGATAGCCACGCGCTCCGTGAGCAGCATCGCGCCAATCGGTAATCCATTCGCAAGCGCTTTTGCGATCGTCACAACGTCGGGACGCACGTCGAAATGCCTGAAAGCAAAGAGCGGGCCGATTCGCCCCATGCCGCACTGGACTTCATCGAAAATAAGCAGCGCGCCGTGTTGCGTGCAGAGCTCGCGCGCCGCTTTGAGAAACTCGACCTTCGCGGGAATGATGCCGCTTTCACCTTGCACCGGCTCGACGATGAACGCCGCGACGGAATCGTCAATCGCCTTCTTCAGCGCGTCCACATCGTTAAAGCGTGTGTAACGGAAGCCGCCCGGCAACGGATCGAAGCCCTCTTGGTACTTCTCGTTTGCCGTTGCAGCGAGCGCGCCCAGCGTGCGGCCGTGGAAACTTCCGGTGCATGAAAGAATTGTGCGGCGCCTTGTTTCGCCGTTGCGGTAGGCGAATTTTCGCGCGAGTTTGATGGCGGCTTCGTTTGCTTCGGCGCCAGAATTGCAGAAAAACACGCGGTCGAATCCCGAGCGGCGCGCGAGCTCGTTCGCCAGCGATCGCGCGGGCTCGTGGCCGAACAGATTGCTCGCTTGCACCAGCGTCCGCGCCTGTTGCGCGATCGCGTCGGCGATCTCCGGATGCGCATGCCCGAGGACGCAGACCGTGATGCCGCCGATCATGTCCAGATAACGCGTACCGCTATCATCGAATAAGTAGCAACCCTCGCCACGCACGATAGTGACGGGCGCACTGCGATAATTCTGGAGTAAGTGGTTTTCTATCACGTCCTATAGCTCGCGTTGATGCGCACCCAGTCGCGTGAGATGTCGCATGCCCAACCGGTAGCAGCCGAGGTGCCGATTCCCAGGTCAAGGCGAAGAACAATATTCTTGTGCTCGAGTTCCCGGTGTCCCTCAGCTTCCGATAGCACCTCGACCGCGCCTACATCCACCCATAAGAGATCGTTTAAGTAGAGCGACCATTTGTCGGGATCGATTCCCGCACGCGCTTCGCCTGCAGCCGCCACGATGCGCCCCCAGTTCGGATCCTCGCCGTTAATCATCGATTTGACCGAATTGCGGTTGATGATCGAGCGCGTTACGACGCGCGCCTGCTCCTCGGTCACCGCGCCCGTAACATGGACGGTCAGCGACTTCGTCGCGCCTTCGCCGTCCGCGACCATCGCCTGCGCGAGCTCCTCACAGAGTTTGCGCAAAGCGGCGGCAAAATGTTTCGGCGCGGCACTCTCGGAAACGGGCGCGAACGCGTAGGCGGAATCGTTGGTCGACATGTCGCCGTCCACAGAAATCATATTGAAACTGCTGTCGGCGGCCGCAACCAGATGACGCTGCAATTCCGCTTGCGCCATCGGAGCGTCGGTTGCAATAAACGCCAGCATCGTCGCGAGGTTAGGAGCAATCATTCCCGAGCCTTTTGCGATGCCGCCCACCACGTAGCGTTTTTCGCCGTCGTAGAATGCATACGCGGCCAGTTTCGGGACGCGGTCGGTCGTCATAATCGCCTCAGCTGCGTCCCAGGCGGCTTCTCCGCCGGCTTCAAGATCTTCCGCCGCCCGCTCCAGCGATTTGGAGATCCGGTCGATCGGCAGCGGCACGCCAATCACACCGGTCGATGCCACGACCACGCTTTGTTTCGGAATTCCCAACAGCGCTGCCGCCTGCCGCGCGGTCGCTCGCGCGTCGCGCTCGCCTTTTGCGCCCGTACACGCGTTAGCATTCCCTGAGTTGCACACGATCGCGCGCATCTGTGAGCCATGCGTTTTAAGGAACTCGCGCGTCACCAAAACCGGCGCGGCTTTGATCTCGTTCGTCGTTACGACTGAAGCACACGCCTGCGGTGCATCAAACGCAATCAACGCAAGATCGCGCTTGCGCTTTTTAATACCTGCGTGCACGCCGGCGAGACGAACGCCCGGCACATTTCCCAATCCGCCGCGCAACGCGACGAGCCTCGGGAGGATCAGCTCGTCAATCACTTCGGGTGTCATCTCTTTTTGTGTCATTGTCCTCTGTGTCATGGTCACAAAAGTGTCATCCTGAGCGTAGCGCTTCGCCTTTAGCGATCAATCCACTCTCTTCCGGAAATCCCAGCATGAGGTTCATGTTCATCACGGCTTGCGCGGCGGCCCCTCTGCCGATGTTGTCAATCGCGCAGATCGAGCGCACGACGTTTCCGTGCACGGAAACCGCGATCTCCG
>JAAXMC010000030.1 GCA_013036315.1 Vulcanimicrobiota bacterium | reverse complement strand
TCGTAAATGTTGTCGACATCGCGGAGGCCAGGACTTCGATCAGTGGTAGAATCGCGAGAACGATAGCACGGCTGCGAAACGGGATACAGAGCAGCGGAACAAAAGCGAGGAGTAAATACCCGGCGCGTTGGAGCAACGCGCTCGCGATGGCCGATGCTAACCCGCCATTGGGTACACTGTAGCCCCAACTAAAGAAACGCATCGGCGCCCAAGCCGTGTTGGCGTTTGCATGCGGTTGAATAACTGCGAAGTAAAGGATTAAGATCGTTAGCGATGCGACGCCTACAGTAACGGCCAGCGCTCGACGTTTTGGATCTTCGCGGTACGTGAACGCACCAATCGCACCCGCCGCAGTCAAAAAAATGGCCTGGTCTTCTTTGATCGCTAACGCAATCGCGGCGAATATGAGCGTCGCCGCAACATACCCGCCATCGAAGGCCCACAATAGCCACGCCACCGCGGCCGGCGCCAATCCGTTCTCGTGAAAATCGTTGAAGACCACGCCGGCCAGCGGCGGATACAGCAATACAACAAGCGCGGCCAGCAAAGCGGTCTTGCGATCGGCGTAACGGCGAACGATTCCATAAATCGGCGGAGCGGTTAGCGCACCCGCGATCGCCTGAATCGCAACCAGCGCGAGCGCGGAATGCCAGATGTGCACGACGGCGCCGACGAGATACAGTATCGGCGAGAAATGAAAGGCCCAGTGGCTGCCTTCGATTGGATTGCAAAAACATCCAAACGCACTCGCTGCAGTTTGCGCGAAGATGCCGAGATCGACGAAATTCCGGTGCGCCGCGTATTTCAGGTAGCCGAGCGCGAAGTACAAGAGAGCATATGCGGCGACAGCCGCCCAAAGGACGGCATCGCGGAGACCGCCTTGCCTTAGAGTGTGCGGCGCTGCTGCAGGTACGGCCAAATGAAGGTGTCGATCTCGCCATCTAACACGGCGGAAATGTTCCCCGTCTCGACGCCGGTGCGGTGGTCTTTGACCAGCTGATAGGGATTTAAGACGTACGAACGGATCTGCGATCCCCACTCGTTGGCAGTGCGGTCGCCGCGAATCTCTGCGAGCCTTTTGTCGCGCATTTCCAGCTCGCGCTGCACGAGCTTCGCGCGCAGAATGTTCATTGCGACGTCGCGGTTCTGGGCTTGCGAGCGCTCCTGCTGCGAGGCCGCTATCAGCCCGCTCGGCTCGTGGATGATACGCACCGCCGATTCGGTTTTGTTCACGTACTGCCCGCCGGCGCCGCCCGACTTGAATGTTTCGATGCGCAGATCTTCGGGGTTGATCTCCACTTGCACGTTTTCGCCGGTTTCGATCTCCGGAATAATGTCGACCGCCGCGAACGACGTGTGCCGCCGGTGCGCGGCATCAAATGGAGATATGCGCACCAGGCGATGCACGCCGCGCTCGCTTTCGAGCGTGCCGTACGCGTTGCGTCCCCGCACGAAAAACGTTACCGACTTGAGGCCCGCTTCTTCAGCCGGCGACTCGTCGACAACGTGCGCCAAGTAGCCTTTGCTATCGGCCCAACGCGCGTACATGCGCGAGAGCATTTGCGTCCAGTCGGCGGCGTCGACGCCCCCGGCGCCGGCGTAGATGCTGACGATGGCGTTATGCGCGTCGAACTCGCCATCGAAGGTGGCGGCCATCTCGGTTTCGTCGAGTTGCTTTTCCGCGACCGCGAGGTTCGCTTCGATCTCGGCGTCGGCCGAACCGTCCTCCGGAAAGAGCGAGAGGAGCTCGCGAGCGTCGCTGAGGGCGCGCGAAATCGTGTCCATTGCATCAACGTCGGCGCGCAATTCGGAGAGCTGCTTCATCACGCGCTGCGCGGAGTCGGGATCGTTCCAAAAATCTTCGCTGCGAGTGCGCGCGTCGAGCTCGCTGATCAGCCGCGTCTTGCCGGCATATTCAAAGACGCTCCTTGAGCGTCACGAGACGCTCGGAGAGCCGGCCGATGGCGGTGAGCTGCGAGTCGCTCATGCTCGCGGCTTCTGCGGTGCGCGGGCCGGCCCTTTCCAAATCTGCGCCGCGTCGTGAATGATAGGCGACTAAAATCGGAGGACTGTATGCAGATTCAGCAGAGCATCGCCTCGCTCATCGGCGGGCCGATCGACAATCTCGGAACAAACTTCGACGCGCCGCCGCCACAGCAGCAGCAGCAAACGGGCTGTAAACATGGAGACCGCATCGGGCGATCGCAGCAAGGGCCTTCGGCCACCGGCACCGCCAACGGATTCAACGCCATCCTTTCACAGCTCATGAGCCTGTTGCAGCAGCTGCTCGCGTCGTTCGGGCAGACCGCGCAACCACAGAACACGCAACCGCAGAGCGGGCAGCCCGTGAAGTATCCCGATCCAATAAATGTCGCGCCGGGCGGGGATTCAGTGGCCAGCCCTTAACCCTCAGGCCATGAGGGCTCTGCTGGGAGCGGCCGTTCTCCTCATGGTCCAATACTTGCCCGCGAATCTGAGCGCACCGGAGATCGTGGCAAGGAGCAGAACGGCGCGCGGAACGCTCGCACCGGGGCGTTATGTCATCGTCGATCGCATTCGTGGCGGCGGGTTCGAGCGCATTCGCACGACCCGCATCGATGGCGACAATTCGATCGCCGTGGTTCGGAGCGGGCCGTATACGACGGCTTCGGGCTTCTTCAACGGACAGAGTTGGTATCAAGACGAGAACGGACTCGTGCTGATACGCAGCGACTTCCGGCGATACGTCGACCCGAACAATCAAGCGCTCGCGCATCCCGAGGATCCGGCTTACCACGTTTCGGTCGTAGGCTTAACGCCGTCGCAGCCGCACCAGTACGTGCTCGAGGTTAATCCGCCAGGCGGCAGCGATCAGTACCGCTACTACGACGCAAAAACATTTCTGGTCGATCACTTCGTCACGTTCGATGCCGACCTGCACCAACACGTCACCGAGTTCAGCGACTACCGGCCTGTTTTCCACAGCGTGCGGCCGTTCCGCATTCACACGTCCGACGGCCGGCCGCAAAACGATACCGTCTCGGAGACAACCTCGTTCGAGCGCGCTCCGGCGGATAGCCCCGCGGTGAACATGCCCGTCTCGCGCCGGCTCTATACCATCGATAAGCCGCTCGTCATCCCGGCAACGTTCGGACGCAACGGGATCGTCGTACGCGTGACGATCAATGGGCGCGGGCTCGATTTCTTACTCGACTCCGGCGCGGGCGGCCTTGCGATCGATCCGGGCGTCGCGCACCAGCTCGGCCTCGCGAGCTACGGGGTGACGAATCAAACGATCGGCGGCGACGTCAACATCTCGCGCACGCGGGTGCCCGAGCTCGATGTCGGCCCACTCCGCTTGCACGACGTCGCATTCAACGTCGTGCCGATATCATACTATGCCGACGGCGTGCGCATCGTGGGGATCCTAGGGTGCGATTTCATCGCATCGGCGGTCGTCGGCATCGATTTTCAGAAATCGATCGTCACGCTCTATCCGGACTCTTTCGATCCGCACGCGCTGGGCATGTTTACGCTGCCGCTACAATTGGATGACGGCGTCCCGCGCGTGCAGGCCTCATTCGAAGGCGTGCCCGGTTTCTTCTTGCTGGATACGGGCGCGATGGGAACGGTCGCATACGACATATATGTCCAGAAACTGAAATCGTCGCCGCCGATGGTTGAACAAGGGTTGAGTTTAAGTGCCGTGGGCGGCGTTGTGCCGGCGCAGCTCAAACGCTTGACCGACTTGGAGTTTGGCGGCATCCATTTCGGTGACGCCAGCGTTTTCGTTCCCAGCTCTTCGACGTTCAATCTCAGCGACTACGACGGAATTTTAGGGCGCGACGTCCTTTCGCAATACGAGTTGTTTTTCGATTATGCCAAGCGCCAGTTATACATCAAGCCGGCTTAGGCCAAGATAGGTAATGCGCTCATGAAGCTTCAACGCGGCGATCATGTGTTCATCAAGAACAAGGGCATTGTGGGCGAAGTGATCGAGCCGGACACGCGCACGATCATCGTTCGCTACAAGAAAGAAGACGGCGAGCTGGTCGAGCATCGATTTTCGCCCGAGGACCTAGAGTACCGCCCGAAACCTCACCTGACTTAGCTCAGGGCTTTTGACGCGTCCACGTTCCAGTTAGGTTGTTGCCTTCATACAGGCTCGTGCATTTGGACATCTCGGGACCCGACGAGGGACACGGGTGATACTGATCAGTTTTTTCGCGTGAGCTAACAATGTGGGACTTGACGGCGACATAGTCACCCTGATAGGTCAGGATCACGTGCTCGGTACGCCAGATCTGCGATGCGCTGTTCTGAAAGTGACCCTGCGCCGTGCATGTGGCAACGCTGCCCTTGACCGTGCAACTGCCACTGCCTTGATCGATCGTGGGGCAACACGTCCCGACGTCCGACGCGCGAAGAAAAGTATAGCTCATCGAACCGTTACCGCCCGAAACTTGAATCTTGTAAGGCCCCTGGTACCAGGTGCCGCTCCACTTTGTCGTTTCTTCCGTCTCTGTTAAATACAGCACGTATTTAGGCGATTCGCCTTGCAGCAACTCGCTCGAGAGCGTTTGAACGGTAGATTTTGAGCCGCCGTGCGTGGCGCCGACGTGTGCCGAACCATTGAGCACCGCTTCCGCCACCTCGTCGGAGCTGAACGTGGCTAGCCCTTCCAAGTTCGTCTCGGCGTGCGCCACTGCGGTACCTGGAAATTTATTCGGCTTATAGAGCGTAACGGTCGCGGATCCGACCGGCTTATCGGTATCGTGATTTAGAACTTCTACCGTTAATTCTTTGGCGGTTGTGCTCGGCTCGAGCACAACCGTGACCGCTCTTCCTCCCGTTAAGTTGTACGGCACCGTTCCGTTCGAGCCGCGCGGGCCACCGAAAATCTCTTTGCTCGCTGGTTTCCAGCGGCTGCCGGCATCGACTTTTATGGTGTATGGTTCACCGTTTGTCATCACCTTGACGTGAACCGATGCTTTCCCGTTGTAATCGGTCGTGACCAAATGATGGCCTTCGCCATCGTAGATCGTAGCATTGTGCACGGGCACGCGGCCGCTGCTGCTTTGTCCAACCACGCTGATAGCGAGCTCGACGTCTTCAGCAGTCTCGCCGCCTGTGCCCTTCATGACGAAGTTGATGTAGTCATCGGCGCGGGTGAGCGTCGTACCGCCTTCAGATGCACCCACAATGAAGGATGACGTCGCTTCGCCCCATTTCGAGCCGCCGTCCGCGCGCATTCTAATCGTTTCACCTATGGGTTCAAGCACATGAGCGGTTGCCATGCCGTTATAGTCGGTCGTCGCAACGTGTCGACCTTGCTCGTCGTACACGGTTGCAAAATGGACCGGAACGAGCTTCCCGCTTGCGTCATGTCCACGCACGCGAATATGCAACGTGCGCTCTTCACTGGGCGGTGCGTTCTCGGGCGTCATCGATAAGCGCCATTGATAAAACGTCTGGCCGCTTGCGATATGGACGAACCCGGCGCCTCCACCCGGAAAATTCTGCATGGGGCTCACCCAGACTTCGGCTATGGCCGCGCACGCCGTAACGTAAATATCCGCCACACCGTCGGGGCCCGTTTCCGCGCTTCCGGCAACACCCGTGGGGCACGGTGCCGTCCGCTGTTGCTCGAAATAGACTCTCGCTGACGGAACCGCGCTGCCGGTCCGGCTGTTAGCCACGTACACCCGCACGTGAATCTGCTGCAGTCCGCCTTGCGCGTGGGCCGGAATGCTCCATCCGAACTGTGCTACCAGTAAAGCAAAAAAGAGTGCCTTGAAAAGGCTCGATCTCTGCGTGCCCATGTTTCCTCCAGGAACGGCTTCCCATAGACTCCCGCCGGTGTGCGCCGAAATTCCGCACCCGCCCCTGGGCCTTCCTCTAGGTCTTTAGCTTAGTAGCTTCGCGTCCAGCGTTATCTCCGCATTAAGCACTTTAGAGACAGGGCAGTTCTTCTCGGCCTCGCCCGCCATTTGTGCGAAGGCGGCCTCCTCTAAGCCCGGCACCGATGCGCGCAGCGTTAACGCCGAACGGCTAATCTTGAAACCCTGACCTTCAGGTTCCAGAGTAACGGCTGCTTCCGTCTCGAGGTTGGTGGGAGTGAAGCCCGCGGCTTGCAATCCAAACGCCAGAGCCATCGTGAAGCAGCCGGCGTGCGCAGCTGCGATGAGTTCTTCAGGGTTGGTGCCCTTCTCGTTTTCGAAGCGCGTTTTGAATGAATAGGGAGTTTGCGCCAATACGCCCGAGTCGGTCGAGAGCTCGCCGGTGCCTTCCCGCCCCGTACCGCGCCAAATAGCCTTTGCCTTGCGGATCATCGTTGTTTCCTTTCTTGTGTCCCTAGGCAGCCGCGCCGTGGCACTTCTTGTACTTCTTCCCGCTGCCGCACGGACATAGCTCGTTGCGTCCCACTTTGCGCGAATCGCGATGCACCGGCTTGGCCGGCTCCTCGTCGTCGCGATTGGTCCGAATGTTCCGGTCGCGGGTTGGGGCCGCGGGCGTCGGTAGCATTTCGCCTGTTGGCAGTGTTGGAACCGGCGTAAGCATGGGTCCGGTTCCGCCTTGCATCTCGTCCGGCGGCCCTTGCTCGATGACGACGCGGAAGACGCCCTTGATCGCTTCGTCGGCGATGTTGCTCTTGAGGTCTTCGAAGATTTCGTAAGCTTCTTTTTCATACTCGACGCGCGGATCGATCTGGCCGAAACCGCGTAACCCGATCCCGCTCTTGAGGTGGTCCATCACATAGAGATGATCCACCCACATACGGTCGATGATCGGCAGCAGCAAATAGCGTTGCTCGACCAGGCGCAGGATCTCGGGAGTAACCTCGGTCTCTTTGGCCTCGTATGCTTCAACGGCTTTGGCTTGAAGCAGACGGCGAATTTCTTCGCGATCTTTCTTTTCTAAGTCCGAAACCGCTACCGATTGTTTGACCGGAAAGATTAGCTCGAGCTCGTTGAGCATCTCCTCGAGATCCCACTCCGCGGGATGCGCATTTTCGGGCGCGTTGCCTTGCACGACGTTGTCGACTTTAGCCTCGAGTGTCTGCAGCATGAATTCGCGCGAGTCGAACGTGCCGCGCAGAATCGCGCGGCGGTCGCCGTAGATGACCTCGCGCTGCTTGTTCATCACGTCGTCGTACTCGAGAACGTGTTTGCGAATCTCGTAGTTGTGCGCTTCGACTTTGCTCTGGGCGCGCTCTAAGGACTTGGTCACCAATCCCGACTCGATCGGTGCTTCGTCGCTAAAACCCACGCGTTCCATGATATTGGTCATGCGCTCTCCGCCGAACAAGCGCATCACTTCATCTTCCAGCGAAACATAAAAGCGCGTCGACCCAGGATCGCCTTGCCGTCCCGAGCGCCCACGCAGCTGGTTATCGATCCGCCTCGACTCGTGACGCTCGGTTCCGATGATGTGCAGGCCGCCCTTGCCGGGAATGCCCTCGCCGAGCTTGATGTCGGTGCCGCGGCCAGCCATGTTGGTGGCGATCGTCACTTGCCCCGCCCTGCCCCGCGTCCTTGATGATCTCGGCTTCCTGCGCGTGGTACTTCGCGTTGAGCACGTTACACTCGACGCCTTGGCGGCGCAGCATGGCAGCGAGCATCTCGGATTTTTCGATCGAGCGTGTGCCGACCAGGACCGGCCGCCCCTTCTTATGCTCGGCGATGATTTCATCGACGACCGTTTTGAATTTGGCGTTCTCGGATTTGAAGACGATATCTGAATTGTCTTTGCGGATCATCGGCATGTTCGTCGGCACGACGACGACGTCGAGACCGTAAATGTCGCGGAACTCGCGTTCCTCGGTCTTGGCCGTACCGGTCATGCCGGCGATGCGCTCGTACAAGCGGAAGTAGTTCTGGAACGTGATCGTTGCGAGCGTCTGATCTTCGCTGCGAACCTTGATGCCTTCTTTGGCTTCGATCGCCTGGTGAATGCCGTCGGAATAGCGCCGTCCGTACATCAAGCGTCCCGTGAACTCGTCGACGATGATCACTTCGTTGTCTTTAACGATGTACTGCTGATCGCGGTGGAAAAGATTCCACGCTTTGAGCGCCGCGTTAAGCTGGTGCGTCAGTTCGATGTTGCGCTGTTCGTAGAGGTTGGAGACGCCGAGCATTTTCTCGACCTTCGCGACGCCGGCTTCGGTAATCGGCACGGCGTGCGCTTTCTCGTCGACGGTAAAATCTTCGCCCTTCTTCAGGCGCGGAATGATCTGCGCGAACTGTTCGTAGAGCTCGGTCGGCTCGGTGCCTTGACCGCTGATGATGAGCGGCGTGCGGGCTTCGTCGATGAGAATCGAGTCGACTTCGTCGACCAGCGCAAAATAGAGGTCGCGCTGCACCATGTCTTCGACTTGCCAGGCCATGTTGTCGCGCAAGTAGTCGAAGCCGACTTCGTTGTTGGTCACGTAGGTGACGTCGCTATTGTAGGCGGCCCGGCGCTGCGCGCTGTCGAGATCGTGTTGAATCACGCCGACGGTCAGCCCAAGCATCTCGTAGATCGGGCCCATCCACTCGGCGTCGCGCCGCGCGAGGTAATCGTTGACCGTCACCACGTGCACGCCGCGGCCTTCCAAGGCGCGCGCATAGACGGGCAGCGTCGCGACGAGCGTCTTGCCTTCGCCGGTTTTCATCTCGGCGATGCGCCCTTCGTACAACACTTGTCCACCGATGATCTGCACGTCGAAGTGGCGCATGCCGGCCGCGCGTTTGCCGGCCTCGCGGGCGACCGCGAAGACTTCGGGCAGCAAATCGTCCAGCGTCTCGCCCGCCGCCAAGCGCTCGCGGAAATACGGCGTCTTCGCGCGCAGTTCGTCGTCGGTCAGCGCCGAGATGGCAGGCTCGAACGCGTTAACGCGTTCGACCGTCCGCCGCATCCGCGCGATCTCACGTTCGTTGCCGTCGAAAATGGTCTTGAAAATCGACATACCATTCCTAGTACCGTCCCGCGCCCGAGAGGGTTGCTCTACGCTTCGGCGAGCGGGAGCAAGATCGTGAACGTGCTTCCTCGCCCCTCGGCCGAAG
>JAAXMC010000029.1 GCA_013036315.1 Vulcanimicrobiota bacterium | reverse complement strand
TTGATCGATACGTGGGACGACGTGATCCGGCGCGACGGCGTGGCCACTCATCTGGCGGCGCCGTTGCGAATGACCGACCTGTACACGATCACCGATCCTGCCTACGACGCGCCGATCGCCCCGCCGCGCCCGATGCCCGTGCCTTCCCTGCCGCCGATGCTGATCGACAAAGCTCTTCAGAGTGCGGCTTCAATCGAACGCGTGCCGGCCGGGAGCAACGAGTGGGCCGTGGGCGCAAACCGCTCCGCAACCGGGCGCGCGCTGCTCGCAAACGATCCGCACCTGGGCCTGGGTATTCCGGGCGTGTGGTACCTGGTCGATCTGCAATCGCCGGCGATGCACGTCGCCGGCGGCACATTGCCCGGAACACCCGGCGTGATTCTCGGACATAACGCCAACATCGCATGGGGCGCCACCAACGCAACCGTCGTTACCGAAGTGGTCTACCGTACTGCGCTAAAAAATGCGCGCACGCGCTGGGAGACCTTTCGCGTGCGCTTCGGCCGCGATGCGCGGGTGCCGTACAAGGAAACCGCGCGCGGATTCGTCGCACAATCGAACGGCGCCACCGGATATTCGGTCGATTGGAATGCCGTGACGCGGCCGCGCTCGCCCGTCATCGCCTTTGCCGGGCTCGATCGCGCGCGCTCGCTGAGCGCAGCTCTCGCCGCTCTGCGAACGTACCCCGGGCCGCCGCAGAATTTCGTTATCGCCGATCGCAGCGGCGCGGCCGCATACCACGTCGCCGGCCTCATTCCAAACGATCCGTCCTGGGGTTTGCGCGTGCACGCGGCAACCGATCCCCGCTACCCGTACGTCAGATTCGAAAATATGCCGCACCTGGCAGCTTCGCGCGATGCGCTGCTGTTTACCGCGAACAACCGGACCTACGGTACCGGATATCCTTACCGCCTGAGCCCGAGTTTTGCGCCGCCCTATCGCGCGGCGCGCATAAAAGTGCTGCTCGGTTCGAAGAAGCGTCTCAGCATCGCGGATATGGCCGCATTTCAAACCGATACGCTCTCCGCGCCGGAGCGCGATCTCGCGCGTGCCACGCTAGCTGCAGTCCGTCGCAAAGGCCTTGCGAACGACCGCGCGCTTTCACCCTACGTCGCCGCGCTGGCGGGTTGGAACGGGCGCTTCGATCCGGCCGCGCGGGGCGCCGCGATCGTTTGGGAAATTCGCCACATCGCGGTAGCGCAGCTGGCTCGGGCGCTGGTGCCGGGCCGCTATAAAGATTATCAAGCCAGCGCGGACGGTTCAGACTTCATGCTGTTGATGCGCGTGTTGCGCCATGGACCGGGCCTCGATGCGCTGCTCGTCAAGTCTCTACGAAGCGCAATCGAAAGCGACGGTCCGCGTTTGCTTCAACCTTGGAGCGAATTCGCAAAAGTTACCGTTCGCCATCCGCTGGGTTCGCTGGGTTTTTCGTTCTTGAACGGCGCAACGATGCCCGGCGACGGAGATAGCTATGCGGTTCACGTGCAATCGGCAACGTTCTCGCAAAGTTTTCGCGCGGTGTGGGACGTCGGTAATTGGGATGCGGGTGGGATGACGGTTCCAAGCGGCGAGTCCGGCCAGCCGGGTTCGGGACATTACACCGATCAAAGCAGCGCATGGATCGCGCAGCGGTTAGTGCCGCTGCCGTTTAGCGATGCCGCCGTGCGTGCGGCCGCGCGCGCCACGTTAACGCTGCAACCCTAACGGCGTATTTGCCCAACGCAGCGTAGCGATCGTGTCCGGCTTGATACCCGCGCACCAGGTCGTGTAATAGCGGCGCGGTGGAACGCTAAGATCGTCTCCAGCCAACGGGTAGCTCAGCACGGGTCCGGCCGTCACGTGTTTGCATGCAAGCGCAAGTTGTTTCGTAAAATCCGGGCGTTTGGATAGCGGAACCTTATCGAGGAAGAGCAGCAGTTGCGGATGGCCGGCATCGGTGAACCAGCGGCGAGCTTCTTGCCCTTGCGCATCATATCCAATGAGTATAGGGCGCAAATTGCCATAAAAATCGATCAGCGAGGAAAACCCATACCCGTCGGTCATCACATCGGCGCGATGCGCTTGCGCCAGCGCACGGACGTCGCGCGCGAGCCGCGGGTAGGTGAACAATTCAAACGGACCGCCCTCGTTCAAGCGCAGGCCGGCATGGCGAACGCCGGCATACACCGCTCCGGGTGCAATTCCCGCAAAGAACACCAGCGCGGTGAGCACGATCGCAGGCGCAAATATCCACGCGCCGCGCCGCGCTTGTTTACCGTTATCCCACCCGGCGAACACCACGCCAAGGCCGGCGGTCAGTGAAATAAACGGACCGATGAACCAATAGACTTCGACGTTTTCGCGCAGCGCAAGCGCGAGCAGCGCGACGCAGAGCGGCAGCGCGGTCCATGTCACCAGCGGTTCCTTCGGACGTAATGCAACGATTGTTGCGGCTATCCATAGCCCCGGCGAGAATCCAATCGCGCCGAGCGCATACATAAGGAAGGGACGCGCGAGCTGGATTTCCCCAGCATGACGCTGGACCAACGCAAACGTAAACGATGTCCATTCGTGCGAAGCGTTCCACAAAAGGAACGGCGACCAGACCGCGCAGGCGATCGCTACGGAGACCACAACGCCCGGCAGCGCGCTTCTATATTGCTTCGAACAAGCCGCGGCGACTATGCCAAAGACGAGCGCGACCGCAAAGAAGCGTGAAAGCAGCGCCAAACCGAGTGCTACGCCCAAGAGCACAAACCACGACCATGCACGGCTGCGGAACGCGCGCGCCGCGCAGTACAGACTGAGCGCCCACGCAAGCGCAAACGGACCGTCGGGACTGACCATCCCGAATGCCACGATGTTCATCGGCGCCAGTGAAACGGCCAGCGCGGCAATCCATCCCGCGCGGCGATCGCCGCTGATCGCGTTCGCGGCGCCGGCCGCGGCGATTGCGGCGCCCAAACCGCAGAGCACGAACGGCAGACGCACCGCAAACGGCGTGCGCCCCAACCACGCCAACGCCGCGATCGTAAAGGCTACGGCGGGCGGGTGGTCGACGTAACCGGCCGCTAAGCGCCGGCTCCATTCCCAGTAATAAGCTTCATCGCCGGTCAGCGGCAGCTTCGCATCGAAGATCGCGCGAAGCGCCGTCACAATCAGGACGGCGCTCCACACGATCAAACCGATCCGCGATGCGCGCATGGCGCTACGCTATTGTTCTAGGGTGACGACCCCGCCTGCAGCGCCGCGCCGAGGAAAGAAAAGATCTTCGGCCATCCTTGCTTGGCGGCCGCGACATTAGCTTGCGCCGTGCCGCCGAGCAGAATCTGCATGCCGTTTTGCCCGGCTTGAATGAGCGGCCGCTCCGGCGTTGCGAACAAAAAGATGTGCCCGGCACCTTCATATGTTTGAGAAGCATCCGCATAGGGGTGGTGCTGCGCCTGCAAATACGACATCGCGATCGCGCACTGTGCGGGCGAATCCCAAATCTGATCGTCTTGCGCGGCGAGACACAGTATTGGTCCGTGAATATTTTCGAGATGAAACATCGCAGCGGATACCGCGTTCTTGTCGGCCATCGCCGCGGCGTAACCGGGCCGCAGATCCAAAGGCTTATGCTGCGCGAAGCTTGCGCCCACCGCTTGAGCCATCGCCATGCCATATGGCACAAAGGGAACCGGCTTGCCGGCAATCGTCCAAGATGATAGCGGCATGCTGACCGGGCCGTTCGGAATACTTTCCCAACCAAAGGGACTCGGGACGTCGGCGATGACGGCGTGAATTTGCGGATACGTCGAAGCCGCCAGCAGCGCGAGCTCGCCACCTTTCGAGATGCCGAAAATCGCGATCCGATTCGGATCCACGTCGGGCCGCTTTGCAAGCTCGGCTAGCGCCCCGCCGACTGTCTCCACCGGGATGAGTTCCAATAATTTCGGTAGACCGGGCAATCCGAAATATGCAACCGAGGCCGCGACGTATCCGGCGTTGGCGAACTGCGGCGCGACGTTTGCCATCGCGTCGGCGCCTTCCGAGCCGCCAAGTAAGATAATTGCCGGATGCTTTCCGGGAGTCGCCGGCGCGCAAATCGTTCCGGTAAACGTTACGGGCTTGGCGCAATTCGCAGGCAGCCCCGGCATGACGGCGGTTGCTGCCGCTAAGATGATTGACGCAAACACAAGAGACTCGCTTTCTTAAGCAGGACGTTGCCCGCGAGCGATCAGCCGCTGCGCGATGATGCCGCCGGCGTACATGACGAAGAAATCAATCTCTCCGTGCCGTTTGTCGACGAAAGTAAGAACAATGCCGATCAGAATCGCGCCGGTGAAGACTTCCGACAATAGACCCTGAACGAGTGAGGGCTGCGCGTTGCCTTGCGCGGCGACGGGAATCAGCCGCGGAATCAGCGCCGGAACCTGCGCGGCGTAGGTGCGGAATCGCTCCCCGTAAGCCGCCTCGAGGATCGCTTCTTCGTGGCGCGCGAGAGCGGTAGTGAAAATGACGTTCGCAACGACGATCAGCAGGCAGCCCGCGATGGGCGCCATCAGGCCGACTCCGATTGCCAGAAAAACATTTCCGAGATAAAGCGGGTTGCGAACGTACCGGAAAGGTCCGGCGATCAGCAGCGTATCGCTGCGCGCGTCGGCATTCCAAACAATCCCCGCGTGCAAATAGCTCGAACCCCAAACGCGCAAGACGTAACACAGCGCGGCGCAAAACGCCGCGACCGCTACGAGCGCTGCGGAACCGCCGGCAACCGGAAGATATTTCCCGTAGGCCGCGACCGAAACGGCGGCGCCGATGAAAAATCCGGCAAAATAGATTGCTGCGAAGATCCACGTCCGCCCGCGGTACCACCAGGGCGAGCGGTCGATCGCCGGTGCGGCCGTCACGATGCGCTCTCTTTTCCAAGGAGGTGCTGCATATCGCGAACGTGCTGCACGAATGCTGAGCGGCCGGCTTTCGTTAAGCGATAACGCGTTTGGGGACGGCGGTTGACGAAGACTTTCTCTTCGGCCACGTATCCACTTTCAACGAGTTTCGCGAGATGCGCGCCGAGATTGCCATGCGTCGTCTGCGTCGCTTGCTGCAGATCGCTGAATGTCACCCACTCGGCGTTCAGCAACTCCGCAATCACGCCCAAACGGATTTTGGAGAGCAAGAGTTCGTCCACGTCAGTCGCGCGCGATCAGGCTTATGAGTCCGAAACCTGCATAGCCGAACAACATGCCGGCAGCAAGCGCGTATCCGGTAAATGCCGGCATGAAGTTCGCCGCGGCCAGCGAGGCAAGGAGAATGATCCCGCACGCCAGCGCGCGACGGTTTCCGTGCGAGGCGATGAAAAACAAGACGACTGCGGCAGCAACCGTCCAGATCGCCGAACTCGCCCACGTCGTGAAGATGCGGTAAGCCACGATATCGGTGAACATCGCGACGCCCAGCGAAATCCAAAGCACGGCAAAAAACTCGCGCTGGATGAGCGAGAGTCCGTCCTTGCATTTGCCGAGCTGGCGTCCGCGAACCGCGCTAAAAACGATAGCGGCGGCAAGCAGCACGGGCAACGCCCACAGCGAGTTCGCGGGGATCCGGCGATCCACGACCAGCTGGGCCGTCAGCGTCACCGCGGTCGAGAAAAGTCCCCACGCGAGAAAGAACTCCCCGCCCACGTGGAGCGAACGCTCCGAGCGAGTCAAAATCCGGTCGACCATCTCGATGTGGTCGCGCGCCTGCGAAGCGGTAAGGCTTTCCATCCCAAAATCTCCGTTCTAGATTACTCTGTTTTATAGACTTCTCTGTAGAATATAGCACCGTGCCGTCTACCGGTCAAGGCCCGGGCTCGTTGACAGGCCTCCGGGCGGGTGTTAATGTTCCAAAGTTATGTACGTGATTATCGAGACCGGCGGCAAGCAGTATAAGGTCGCTGAAGGCGACATCATCCGCTGCGACTTGCTCGAGGGCGAGGTCGGAAAAAACGTTACATTCGACCGTATCGTCCTCGCGAGCAAAGGCGGCGAAAAAGTGACGCTCGGCTCGCCGCTCGTGAAGGGCGCTTCGGTTACCGGCAAGGTCCTCCGGCAAGATAAAGACCGCAAAATTCTGGTCTTCAAGTACAAGCCCAAGAAGCGCGTCCGCAAGCTGACCGGCCACCGCCAGCGCTTCGCCGAAGTCCAAATCACGAAGATCGAGTTGCCCTAGCACTTCAGGGTGATGAACGTCACGTTTCGCAAGGACAGCCGGCAACGGCTGTCCTCGCTTTTTGCCGACGGACACGTCGAGCTGCCCGAAACCAGTTCGGACGAGTTCTCGCTCGTCTGCGCGGCGGTCTCGGGCATTCTGCAAGCTGCCCGGCTCGGGCTCGAGGCGCACGTCAAAGTTCCGCTGGACGCGACCCAAAGCTCCGGGACCCTCTCGCTGCGTTGGCCCAGCAGCTGCCGCGAGGACGAGCGCGTCCAAGCCATCGTCGACACGGCGCGGCTGGCGATCGCCCAAATCGCCTCGCAGTATCCGCACCACGTTACCTTTATCGAGGAAACAGAGGCTTAGCCCACCGGGTAAGAGTGAGGGACCGGCTCCGGCCGCGAACACTTCTTCCAGGAGAATTACATGACAGAGACTTTTCGCACGCCTCCGGCGGAGCAGCAATGGACCGGAAGCCAAAATAACGGCACCAACGCCGCAAGCAACGAGGCGGGCAAAGCTCTGCTCGTCGGCGTGCTGGGCGGATTAGCAGCGGCTGCGGGTTACTTAGTGTTCCAGCGGCTGCCCGAGGACCAGAAGGGCCGCCTGCAATCGCAGGCACGGCAGCTGTTGCAAGAGCGTATCAGCGAGCTCCGGCGCAACTTTAACGTCTAAGTCACATCTTTAGGCGGGCCCGGCTCGGGCGGTACGATCGGCTCGGGCGGTACGATCGGTTCGATCGGCTCGGGGGGAACCGGTTCGGTGACGTCCGCGGCGCGATCCATTTCCCGCAAAAATGATTGCGACGTATTTTGCACGTCGCGCATCATGCGGCCGGCTTGGCGCATGACGCCTGGAAGCTTCTTCTCGCCGAAAACCAGCAGCGCGAGCACGCCGAGAATCGCCATATCCGGTATTGAGAGCACTTCCGCAATTTTTGAGAGGGTTGCCCCGCGACCCTGTGCAAGGTTGCGCGGCCCGTGAAGATTATCTATACGCGGGGCAACCGGACGGAGACGCTCGCCTCCCTTTCGACGTTGCGCAAAATTCTCAATCGGTTTGTCGCGCACCGGGTCTTCTATGAAGTCTCAAGCCGCAACAAGCGCGGGCATGAGTTTTTCTCGGCGAAAAACATCTTCGTGGTCGGCTCGATCGAGATCGTAAACCGCGACTACCTCACGATCACGATTTTCGATGCGCATAACGCCACGCACTCAATCGAGATCCTCAACCCTGCGACGATGCGGATCTATGACGAGATGCCCGGCAAAGGCTTCGCGGTGTCGTTCATCAGCGAAAGCGAAGGCGGCGTGGAATCGCGCTGCTATCTGCGCGACGAGGGCGAGGACGGCGAAGGCGATATCCACCGCACCGCACTCGAAAAGATCACGCTTCCCCAACTCTTTGAATACTTGGAAGAGATCACGAACACCGATCTAGTGAAGTAGTTTGCCGGCGCGGCGCAGCTCGCGCACGGAGTCCTCGGTGCGTCCCAGGCGTTTGTACGCGACGGCCAGGTTGTGATGCGCGGGGCCGTAACGGTCGTCGGCCGCAATAGCTGCCTGGTACCGCGCGACCGCCGCCTCCGTCTCACCCGCTTCTAAATGAAGATTGCCGATATTCACAAGCGCGGGCGCATAGCGCGGCCGCACATCGAGCGCGGCTTCGAAAGCCTGCTTCGCTTCGTCGCGCCGCTGCAAGCCGATGAGCGCCACACCGCGTTTGTTCAAAGCGGCAGCACGCTCTTCGCCCGCCAGCGTTTCTTCTTCTAATAACGCGTCCAGCCGCTGCAACGCGTCGCCGTACTCTCCGCGTGCGAGCGCGCGCAACGCCTGTTCGTACGGCGTGAGCGGCTTGCGGCGCAAAGGAGCGAGGAAGCGCTGGAGGTTGAACACTCGCCCTATGTTCACGATCGACGTGCTGACGCTCTTTCCCGAGGTCTTCGCCCCGTTCGTGGGCTTGTCGATCGTCGGCCGCGCGGTCGAAGCCGGCATCGTGGACATTCGCTACCATCACGTGCTCGACGCGTTGCAAAGCAACGAACGCGCCGACGACGAGCCCTACGGCGGCGGCCCGGGAATGGTGATGCGCCTCGAGCCGCTGACAAGAATTCTCGACTCGATTCAAGCCGCGTCGCCCGCGAAGGAACGACGGATTCTCGCCGTGCCGTCGCCCGGTGGAAAGCGTTTCACTCAGGCCGATGCGCAACGCTTTGCCCGGCAAGATCGGGTGATTTTCATCTGCGGACACTACGAGGGAATCGACGACCGGCTCGGCAGCCTCTATCCGATCGAGGAGTACTCGGTCGGAGATTTTGTGATAACCGGCGGGGAGCTGCCCGCCTTGGCGATGATGGACGCGACCGTCCGGCTGCTCGAGGGAACGCTGACGGCCGCCTCGCTGGAGAACGAGTCGTTCACGGGCGGGGGGCTGGACTACCCCAGCTACACGCGGCCGCCCGTCTTCCGCGGCATCCACGTCCCGGAGGTGCTGCTTTCGGGCAATCACGCCGCCATCGCGCGCTGGCGGCGCGAGGCTTCGCGCGAGCGGACGCGCGCCAAACGTCCCGACCTCGATGGCCCGTCATTGCGGAACGACGAGCGCCCGTGATAAAATCCCCAAGCCATGAACGTCATCGATGTCCTCAATCAAGAGCAGCGCAAGGAAAGCGTCCCGGAATTTCGTCCGGGCGACACCGTTAAGGTCTATTCGAAGGTCATCGAGGGCGGCAAAGAGCGCACGCAGATGTTCGAAGGGGTCGTCACCGTCCGCAAAGGCGGCGGTGCGCAAGAATCCATAACGATTCGCCGCGTCGCGCACGGCGTCGGCGTCGAGAAGACGTTCTTGCTGCACAGTCCGCGCGTCGAGCGCATCGAAGTGAGCAAGCGCGGGTCGGTTCGCCGCAGCCGCCTGTACTACTTGACCGAAAAAATCGGCAAAGCCGCCCGCATCAAAGAGAAGAAAGCTGCCCGCTAACCTCGCGCTTTCACCGCTCCAGCTGCTGGGGCTGATTTGCGTTTTTGCGGTCGCGCGCGTTGCGCTCAGCTTCAAGGCCAACAGCGCGAGGGTTGCGGTACGCGAATATCTCGATGCGTTTATCGTCGCAGGTCTCGCCGCTTTGCCGTTCACATAGACGGTGCCGCCGCTCACGCGTAACGTGTCGCCGGG
>JAAXMC010000028.1 GCA_013036315.1 Vulcanimicrobiota bacterium | reverse complement strand
TAATGAGGGGACGAGCGAGTTTCTGCATCTCTGACCCAACCTTTAGGAACGTAGAACGCTCCGAGTGGGGCGAGTTGTGACCGCGCCGATTAAGCTAGCGGGATGAGATAGCGCCGCGCCTTGTGACCATCATCGATCGCATCGACGATTCGTACGCCTCCGCATTTCTCGATGACTCTGGCTGAAGCGACGTTTTCATCCCAGCACGTGAGCAGCGCATCAAGTTCGCCGAGCTCGCGCAAGCGCTCGCAGGCGTGGCACAGCATTGCAGTTGCAATGCCTTGGCCGCGGAACTTCGGCTGCACCGAATAGCCCACGTGCCCACCGACTCGCCAAAGACTCCCGCGTACAGAGTGGCGCACGTGAATCTCGCCGGCCATTTCATCGCCTGCGAAAACCCAGTACGTATCCGAGAGAACCCAGCCCGCCGGCAGGCCACGCCCTTCGCTCGCGCCCTGTAAGAAATCGACGTATGCCGAAACGTCGGTGCGCGCCATGCCGAAGATGCTGTCCGCCGTCCACATGTTGTGGTCGTCAGATTTGAACGCGTTCAAGAATTTCTCGAATGCGGGAATGAGCTCGGCTGAGGGGCGTCGGAAATCTAATTGCACGACACCAACACGTTCTGATAGTATTTTTGTAATACTTCTTGAGGGGAGCAGTTCCAATGGGAAAAGCTTATGTCGCTATATTCGAGCAGGGTGACGACGGCGGCTGGGGAGCCTACGTTCCCGAACCTGAGCCGGGCTCATTCACAGAGAGCATTTCTATAGCTTAACGCGGCCCTCGACTTCGCTCGGGCGTGGTTCGACTGGGGCGCCTAATGGCGCCCGCTCACCATGACACATTTGGACGCTTAGGATGACAACATTTTTGCAATTTCGTTCGCCTTGTTTATTACAGATTGCAAATCAAAATCCAAAAGCTCGCCGTTGCGCACGCGAATTTTGCCGTTGACTATCACGACGTCGGGGCGCGGCGGGCGGCAGAACACCAGTGAAGCGATCGGATCGTGAACCGCGCCGCCGGCGAGTTCGAGCGAGTCGATGGACCAGCCCGCGATATCGGCGGCCATGCCGGGCGCGAGTTGGCCGACGTCGTCGCGACCGAGCACTTCCGCGCCGCCGCGCGTCGCAATCTCCAAGGCCTCGCGCGCCGAGAGCGCAGCCGCGCCGCCGTTCACGCGCTGCAGGAGCATGGCGTGGCGCACTTCGTCGAGCACATTCGACGCATCGTCCGAAGCCGAGCCGTCCACACCGATTCCGACACGCGCACCCGCCGCGCGCAACGCGCCGATCGGCGCGATGCCCGAACCCAGACGCATATTCGAGCTTGGGCAATACGCTACGCCCGTACGAGTCGCGCCCAAGCGGACACACTCGGCGGCCGACGGATGCACCATGTGCGCGTGCCACACGTCCTCGCCCATCCACCCCAAGCGCTCGGCCAATTCGACGGGACGGCATCCGAAATGTTCGATGCAATAGGCTTCTTCGTCGAGCGTCTCGGCTAAGTGCGTGTGCGCTTGCACGCCCGCGCTGCGCGCCAGGGCGATACTTTCGCGCATGAGATCGGGCGAAACCGAAAACGGCGAGCACGGCGCAACGACGATGCGCGTCATCGCATGACGAGAAGAATCGTGGTAGGCGTCGATGACGCGCTGCGTATCTTTGAGAATCGCGGTTTCGTCTTCGACGACGCTATCCGGCGGCAGCCCGCCTTTCGATTGGCCGAGCGACATCGAACCGCGGGAGGCGTGAAAGCGAAAGCCCATTTCGCGCGCGGCTTCGATCTGATCGTCTACGCGCGCGCCGTTCGGCCAGACGTATCCATGATCGACCGACGTCGTACAGCCCGAAAGCAGGAGTTCAGCGATGGCGATTTGCGTTGAAACGCGAATCGCTTCGGGCGTAAAGCGCGCCCACATCGGGTAGAGTTTTTGCAGCCAGTCGAAGAGTTTGACGTCTTGCGTGCCGGGCACGTTGCGCGTGAGCGTTTGATAGAAGTGGTGATGCGTGTTGACGAGTCCCGGGCTTAGCACCATGCGCGAACAATCGATCGTCGCATCGGCCGGCTGCGTGAGCGTTTCGGCCGGTCCGACTGCTTCGACGACATTGTCGCGCACGAGAATGCTGACGCCTTGCAGCTCGCGGCGCCGGGCGTCAAAGGTCGCAACCGTGTGCGCGTTCTTCAAAAGTAGCGTTGGCATGCCTAAAGGCGGGTACGGCCCTGAGGCGCGTCTAACCTCGCCGCTCGTGAATGCCGCCGCTTTGCTCGACGGTTATGACCGCTCGGCGCTGACCCTTTGCTCGATCGGAAGCCATTCCGCGCTGGAAGTGGCGGCCGGCGCGCGCGCGCAAGGGTTGCGCAATCTCGTGGTGACCGCAAAGGGCCGGGAGAAAACGTACGGCCAGTACTATGCGCAGAAAAGCGATCCCGCGCGCGGATGCGTCGACGAAACGCTCGAGCTCGAGGCATTCATCGATCTCCTGAATGCGGACGTGCAGGCGAAACTCCGGAAACGTAACGTGGTCTTCGTTGCGAACCGATCGTTCGAAGTGTATCTGCACGAAAAATACTCATACGACGAAATCGAGCGCGGCATGCTGGTGCCGATGTTCGGCAACCGCAAACTGCTGCGCGCCGAAGAGCGCGACGAAGCCAACAATCAATACGCGCTGCTGCGGCGCGCCGGAATTCGCCATCCGCTGCAGTTTAAGAGCCCCGGCGAGATCGACCGGCTCGTCATGGTGAAGGCGCCGCATGCCAAGGTCAGTTTCGAACGCGCGTTCTTCCTGTGCTCGTCGGGAGCAGAATATCGCGATGTTTCCCAAACGCTCATCCGCGACGGCGCCATAAACGAAGACGGATTGCGCCGCGCGATTATCGAGGAGTACGCGCTCGGCCCGACCGTGAATCTCAACTTCTTTTATTCGCCGGTTCTGCGCGAACTCGAGCTGTGCGGAACCGATACGCGCCGCCAAACCAACCTCGAAGGCTTTCGCAACGTTCCACCGTCGGCTTTGAGCGCGCTGCAAAACGTGCCGATGCGTTTGGAAGAGGCCGGCCACATCGCGGCGACGCTGACGGAATCGATGCTCGAGAAAGCCTTTGAGATGGGTGCGGCGTTTCTACAAGCGGCGCGCGAGCTCAATCCGCCCGGCGTCATCGGGCCGTTCGCGCTGCAGTGCGCCATCGTAGCCGGGCCGCCGAAAGAGTTCGTCTGCTACGATGTATCGCTGCGGATACCGGGCTCGCCTGGGACGCGGTACACGCCGTATTCGGCGTACCGCTGGGGACGCGACGTTTCGGTCGGCGAACGCATCGCTATGGAGATCGTTTTCGCGCGCGATGCGAACCGTTTGGAAGAGGTCGTTACGTAATGGCGGATTATCCGCGCGATCTGATCGGGTACGGCGAGCATCCGCCCGATCCGCAGTGGCCCGGCGGCGCCCGGCTGGCCGTGCAAATCGTCATGAACTATGAAGAGGGCTCGGAATATTCGATTCCCGACGGCGACGAATCGTCGGAGACGTATCTCACCGAGGTTCCCGGTGCTTCGCTCGGGCCGCACAAGCGCGATCTCATCGTCGAATCGGTGTATGAATATGGGAGCCGCGCCGGATTTTGGCGGCTGATGCGGGCCTTCAAGGAGCGCCATATTCCGATAACGGTTTTCGGCGCGGCACTCGCGCTCGAGCGCAATCCCGAAGCGGCTCGCGCTATTCGCGAAGCCGGATACGAAGTCTGTTCGCACGGGTGGCGTTGGGTCGGCTTTCAAAATATGAGCGAAGAGCAAGAGCGCGCGGAGATGAAACGCGCGGTCGAATCGATCGAGCGGACGATCGGGGAGCGTCCGTACGGGTGGTATTGCAGATACGCGCCGAGCGAAAACACGCGGCGCCTCGTCGTGGAAGAAGGCGGCTTTCTCTACGATTCAAATGCCTACGACGACGATTTGCCGTATTGGGTGAACGTCTCGGGCAAGAATCATCTCGTCATTCCGTACACGCTCGATGTGAACGACATGAAGTTTTCCGTGCCGCCGGGCTTTACCGCGCCGTCGGGTTACTTTGAATATATGAAGGATACGTTCGACGTGCTCTATCGCGAAGGAAAGAAGCAGCCGAAGATGATGTCCGTCGGATTGCACACGCGGCTGGCCGGGCGCCCGGGCCGTACCGCGGCGCTTGAACGCTTCCTCGACTACGTGCTCGAGCATAAACATGTGTGGGTTTGTAAGCGGATCGACATTGCACGGCACTGGATTGCAAATCATGCGCCCAAATAGCGCGGCCCTCGACACGGCTCGGGCGTGGTTCGACTGGGCGTTCGCGATGCGAACGCCGCTCACCATGACACAATTTCCACCCGCGCTTTCTCTCACCATGTCACCGTTCAAACGGGGGCCCGCGGTAGCGGGCCATCCTTTATGAGTAAGGTCGTTGAGCGGTTGGCCGAGTTGGCCGAACTCGGCAAATACGAAGGCGGCATCAATCGTGGCCTTGCCACACCGCAAGAGCGAAAGGCGCGCGAGCTCTTCGCGCGGTGGGCGACGGAGAGCGGTTACCAGTTGACGCAGGATCCGATCGGCAATCTCTTCGCGCGCCGCAACGGAAGCGATCCCGCCGCGGCACCGATTTTGGTCGGCTCGCATCTCGATACGGTGCCGACCGGCGGAGCGTATGACGGCGCATATGGTGTCGTTGCGGCGCTGTGCGCACTCGAGGAACTCGATCGCGAAGGTACGCAGACGCGCCACCCAATCGAAGCGGTCGCGTGGGTCGGAGAAGAAGGCAGCCGTTTTCCGATCGGGTGCCTGGGGAGCGCCGTTTTTGCCAGACTTACTTCGCTGGATGAAGCGTATGCGCTGCACGACGAAGCCGGCGTTTCGCTTGCCGACGCGCTTGCATCCGCGGACGGCGGCTTGCTCGATCTGCCGCAGCGTGGCGAGCAGCGCGTTGCCGCATATTTGGAGCTGCACGTCGAGCAAGGGCCGGTACTTGAGGCCGCCGGCGTTCATCTGGGCGTCGTTAGCGCGATCACCGGGCAGATTCGCTATCGCGCGGTGGTCGAAGGAACCAGCGGTCACGCCGGAACCGTGCCGATGGATCGCCGGTCCGACGCGCTTTCGGCAACGGCCGAAATCATTCTCGCGATGGAAGCCGCCGCCCGGAAAGAAGGCGGCGCGGTGGTGACCGTTGGCCGCCTTGTCGTCGAGCCCGGCGGCACCAACGTTATTCCGGCGCGCGTGAGCTTTTCGATCGACAATCGCTCGCCCGACTCAGATAAGATGGAAGCCGTGGAAGTCGCGTTTCATAAAACCGCCGATGATGTTTCAAAGCGCCGCGGCGTGCGCGTGATGCTGGAGAGGCTCGATGTGCACCAGCCCACGCCGATGGATTCTAAACTGCGCGAAGGTTTGCACCGCGTTGCAAAAATCATGGGGCAAAATGCGCTCGATGTTGCAAGCGGTGCCGGACACGATGCAATGTGCATGGCGAAAATGGCGCCCGCGGCGATGCTCTTCGTGCCGAGCATCGGCGGGCACAGCCACGTCGGCCAGGAACGAACTGCGGATGCCGATCTCGAGCTTGGCGTTACCGCACTTACTCGCGCGATTGTGGAGGTTGACAAGTGAGGTTTTTCATCTGCGGTTCGGCGCTGCGCGGGCAGCCGGATCACAAGAATCTCGGCGATGCAAAATTCTTGGGAGAGGCGCGCACGGCGCCGCGCTATCGCCTGCACTCCGTGCGCGACCAGCATCCCGGCATCTATGAGGTTGACAGTGGCGGCATTTCAATCGTAGGCGAACTCTACGAGTTTACGCCCGAGCAGCACGAGCGTCTGCTCGAAAGCGAGCCGCCGGATCTCTACGAAGCGCCGATCGTTCTGGACGATGGCTCATCCGTCAGTGCGATGATCTATCCGCGGTCGTTGATCGTGGAGCGCGGCTTCGAAGATATTTCCGAGTACGGCGGCTGGGCCGCGTTTAAAGGTTCGCCGGGCTCTTAGCTCGTCGCTCGCGGGCCTCGACTACGCTTCGCCCTTCGACTTCGCTCAGGAGTGGTTCGACTGGGGCGCCTAATGGCGCCCGCTCACCATGACATTATGGCGAAGATGTAATATCGTCGAAGTTCGCGATCGCCCCGTTGACCCCGTTTGACGTAACGTGCAAGCGAATTTCGATCAGTGAGCCGACCCCAAAATCCGCTCGCGAAAACGAGTAGGTCTTGGTTATGGGCACGGCCCCGGAACAGGTCGTCGGACTAGAGTTCACCGACGGCGGCGTGAACGTGTCCAGAATCGTTTCGGCGCCCTCGAGGGTCCCGGTCGGAAAAACGATTCCAACGGTTACGGTGACCGGATCTTGCGTGCCCCACACGCGGAACGATACCGATTGCGGCACACCGTGATCGATGAATTGCTGCGAAAGGTAAGCCGCTGCGCCCGCCGGCGTCTCGATGGCGACAAACGGCCTTCCGTTTTGCGACGGAACGCACGGGTCTGAAGTCTTGAGCGTAAATGTCGGGAAGCCGGGGAGCGTTCCCGATTTCGTCGGCGTGCGCGCCCAGCAGGTAAAGTCGAAGTTGAACGTCGTGTTAATGATGTTGGTCTTATTGCATGCGGGCGGACCACCGATCGGCGCGTACGCTATACCGTTCGAACCGCAGCCGGCGAGCAAGACGATCGCGATCAGCGGCAAGAGCCGCATGTATATCACGGGAAGCGCG
>JAAXMC010000027.1 GCA_013036315.1 Vulcanimicrobiota bacterium | reverse complement strand
GGTGCTACGCCCGCCGGCAGCACGCAGACCGCCACGTTGGCGGTGAACGCCACGGACTTTTACGGGAACATCATCATCGGCAGCGGCAACTACACCGATGCCAATGGCAACCCTTTGACTATTTCCATTGGTCAGTCGGTCGCGGCGCTTGGCGGACCCGTGCGGACCACACTTTCGTCCAACACCGTGACGTCATCGGCGTCGAATACGGTGACCGTCACCTATCCGGGCGGCTCGACGTACGGCACGCAGTTTACGGCCACTCCGAGCATCCCGGTCGCGGGCGCGAGCACCGGAACCACGCTCAGCGTCTTACCTGCGGCGATCACGGAATTTTCTTCCGGCATCACGGCCGGCGCGCATGCGTGGAATATTACCACCGGCCCCGACGGCAATCTGTGGTTTGCGGAACTGGATGGCAATCGCATCGGCCGGATCACGCCGGGCGGCAACGTAACCGAATTCACCGCCGGTATCAGTGCCGGTGCCGGACCGTACGGGATCGTGGCGGGCCCGGACGGTAATCTGTGGTTCACGGAGCAAAACGGCAACCGCATCGGACGGATTACACCGAGCGGTACTGTTACTGAGTTCTCCTCAGGGATCACGGCGGGCGCGCTGTTGTGGAGCATCGTTGTGGGTCCCGACGGCAATCTGTGGTTCACCGAACACAACGGCGGCCGCATCGGGCGCATCACGCTAAGCGGTGTCATTACGGAATTCGCCTCCGGCATCACGGCCGGCGCAGTTCCGAAAGGCATCGTTGTCGGCGCCGATGGCAATCTGTGGTTCGCCGAACATGATATCAACCGCATCGGGCGGATCACGCCGGCCGGCGTCGTCACGGAATTTTCCGCGGGCATCAGCTCGAATGCCGGGCCGTACGGGATCGCGGCCGGCTCCGACGGCAATCTGTGGTTTACCGAAGAGGGTGGCGACCGCATCGGCCGCATCACCCCCGGCGGTTCGGTCACCGAGTTTTCCAGCGGCATGAGTCCGAATCGCCCTCAGCCGATCGGCATTGCTGCGGGCCCCGACGGCAATTTGTGGTTCACGGAATACAACGGAGGCCGCATCGGCCGGATCACAACGGGCGGTACGATTACTGAGTTTTCGAACGGCATCACGCCGGGCGCCAATCCGCCCGGCATTACGGCGGGCCCGGACGGCAATCTGTGGTTTGTGGAAGCAACCGGCGATCGCGTCGGAAGATTTATCTACTAAGCGCTACTTTTTCTGCGTCTCGAACGTCTTGACGTTTCGGAGACCCGCATCGCGAAACGTTTGCTCGACTCCCGGCGCTTCGTCAGGGGTCGCTTTGTACGTGACGACGCTGCGGCCGGCTTCGATTGCGTCGTTGTAGTTTTGGATCTGGTCCTGCGGGATCGGCCAGTCCGCCAGGTGATCGATGATGTGGGGCTCGGCGAAAAATCCGATGTAGCGGTTGTCGGAGCTGATATTCGGGACCTGCGGATCGAGGCTCGTGAGAATGCCCGTGCTTCCCGTGATGACGTCGTGCGGAGCGTCGGTCGTCGTGTGGCCCTGGCCGACATGCATGAACGTGACGATCGATTCTTCGTGCTCGGTCGTCGGTGAGTCTTTCGTAATGACCGCTAATTTGTCGCAGTTCACGCTCGGCGTATCGCACAATGCGTCCTCGAGTTGCCCCGGGTTCGACGATTGCGCGATGCCCGCTACCAGTTTCTCAGCCACGTAATTCTCCTTAGCTACTTTTTAGGACATTTCCTTGACGGCTTTGGCGAGCCGGCCGATTCCTTCGCGAATTTTCTCCGGCGACGCGTTCGAGAAGTTCAGGCGCATGCCGTCGGTGACGTCGCAATGCGGATAGAACGACACGCCCGGCACGAAGACGACGTTTTCTGCTGCGGAGACTTGCAGCAGGTCCGTCGTGTCGACGCCCGTCGCGCGTGCCCACAGAAACATGCCGCCTTGCGGCCGGTTGAACGAAACCGTTTTCGGCATGTGCTCCGCAAGCGCATCGTACATGACGTCGCGGCGCTCGTGGTAAACGCGCCGGATGTCCTGAACGTGACGTTCGAAATCCTCCGCCCGCGCCACGATGCGCGCAAAAATGTATTGCGTCAGCGTGCCGCTCTGAAGATCGGCGCCTTGTTTGGCGAGCACCAGCTTCTCGTGCACTTCCGGATCGCGAACCGCCAACCACGCTACCCGCATCCCGGGCGCCAGAATCTTGCTGCCGGTGCCGCTATAAATGATCGTTCCGCTGGTCGGATAGCTGATGAGTGCCGGTAAGTCTTCGCCCTCAAAGCGCAGCTCGCCGTACGGGTCGTCTTCGACGATCGGGACGCCGAAATGCTCGCAGATGCGCACGATGCGTTCGCGCCGCTCCAACGAGATTGTGCGGCCCGTCGGATTCTGAAAGTTCGCAACCAGGTAAACGAACTTCGGCAGCGGTTCGGCGTGCGCGAGCTGGTGTTCGAGCGATTCGGGAACCATGCCGTTCTCGTCGGTGTCCACCGCCAGATACCGCGCTTGATACGCATCGAACGCATGGATCGCGCCGAGGTACGATGGATTTTCCAACACGATGTGGTCGCCGGGATCGATCAGGATCTTGGCGATCAGGTCGAGCCCTTGTTGCGAACCGTTGACGATCAGGATCTGATCCGCGTCGAACGGCGTTTCGAGCCGTCGCGTCAGTCGGGCCGCGACCCACTCACGCATCTCGGGAATGCCGTCGGTGACGGTGTACTGCAGCGCGCGCGCGCCGTATTCGTCCATCACCTCGCGCGTGCACTGCGCGATCGCTTCGGTCGGAAAGAGTTCGGGCGCCGGAAGGCCTCCGCCGAACGAGATGACGTCGGGTTGGAGTGTGACCTTGAGCATCTCGCGGATCGTGGAGGCGCGCATGCGAGCGGTCCGCGCAGCAAAGCGCACGGTTCGCGGGACGGTAGCCATACCAGAGGCGTATTCCCCGAAAAGCAGCCCTCGCCCGCTGCCGTTGGGCACTTCCCTAAATGCCGGATTGCGCGATGTGGTCACAAGCGCTACAATTGGCGAGGAATGAAGAAGCGAATCGCCGGCATTAGGCATGCCAAAGAGCACTTGAGCGCGCTGGTCCGCGACGTGAAAGAAGGGCATGAGTGGATTATTTCCGATCGGGGCGTGCCTGTGGCGCGGCTAGTACCGGCTAAGAGCGAACCCGAAGCGCTCGAGTCTTGGCTGCGGAGAATGGAAGAGACCGGCATGATCGAGACGATGCAGGGCGACCCTGTGCACCTGCCGCTACCCATACACCTTGACCCGCCGGACCTGGCACAGCGGATGCTGCAAGAGGATCGTGACGACGAGCGACTTGGCTAGCGGATGCACCTATTGGGATACGTCGGCTGCGGTTTCCGCTCTAGTTCCGGACGAGTACAGCGAAGTTGCGGTTGCGCACGTGCAAAGCAATGCCGCGCACTTGCTCTCTTCTTTGACGTGGGCGGAGGTGCACGCCGTCATTGGCCGCATGGAGCGGCAGCGTAAGATCAGCGACCTTCTTTCTGATGCAGCCCGGAATGCAATCGCCGCTAGGCCGTGGCGCTGGATCAACGTCGTGCCCGATCGAAAGCTTATTCGCGCGCTGGCGGCGCGATGGCAGCTGAGAGGAGCCGATCTCTGGCACCTCGCGGCGGCCAAAACGCTTAAAGCTGACCGGCCCGAGCTGATATTGCTGACATTCGATCGGCGCCTCAATGCTGCCGCGCAAGAAGAGGGCTTGGCATAGGCTGCGTCCAGGACGTCGCGCTCGACGAGGCGCGAATCCTATGATAGTATGGTCAGACCAGGTCAGATTATTCAAAGGAGCGATTGTAGATGGCGAAACGTTCGCCCTGGACCCTCACCGAAGCCAAGGCCAAATTCAGCAGCTTAGTGGATCGGGCGTTGAAGGGCGAACCGCAACGCGTGGTGCGCAATGGGCGCGAGGAAGTTGTCGTTTTGGATGCGGCGACCTACAAAACGATTACCCGCCCAAAACATTCGCTGGTTAAACTTTTTTCGGCTCTCCGGGGAGTGGAGTTAGACTTTGATCGGCCAAGAACGGATTCGCGCGAGTCCCCCAAATTTTGAGCGGCTTTCTTCTCGATACGTGCGTGCTGTCGGAATTTAGAAAGCCGGCGCCGGACAGAGGGTTAGTCGCGTGGCTGGAAGCCGTCGATGAAACAACAACGTACATCAGCTCGCTTACCGTTGGAGAGCTTCGCTTCGGGATTGCACGGTCGCCGGCAGGCAAGAAACGCAACGAGCTCGAGCGGTGGCTGAATTCGGAGGTTGTGCCAACTTTCGCTGGGCGGATACTTTCGATAGGTCATGACGTTGCCGATCGCTGGGGGCGGATCCGCGCGGACGCCGATGCGCGCGGGAAAAGCCTATCGCCACTTGATGCACTCATAGCCGCGACTGCGATGCATCACAACCTCGGTCTTGTGACGCGAAACGAGAGGCACTTCCCCGCCGGCATGGGGATCGTCAATCCTTGGAGCGGCTTAGCTTAGGCGGGCATCGGTGGACCGCTCGGCGGCGGGGCCACGCGACCGGTGAACGTGGTTTCCCGAATGAAGGCCAGAATCGCGGCGCCTAGTCCGATCGTCCACACCAAAGCGACGACGAACAAACCCACGATCGGCAAGATCTCCGCGGCGCAGAGCACCACGAGGCCGAGAATCAGCGCGCCGAGCGGCGACGGCGTGGCATGCGGATGGACCAACTCATAGAGTCGCCGCCCGATCAGCAAACCGAGCGCCGATTGGCCGATCAGTACGCCCGCGACGATGGCGACAAATTCCAGCGGAATAAGCGGCCAGCCTATAAAGCTGATGAAGAGCAACACCGCGATCGGAAAGCTCGCAATCAATGCGATGACACCGGTAGCTGCGGAAAGTCCGGGATGTTTTTCAATCCGATCGAGCGCGGTGCGCACGCGCACCGGAAAGATGAGGAATATCAGCACGACAACGAAGCTGTATGCAAGCAGCGTCGTAATCTTGGCGCTGTCGGCCGCGAGCGATGTGGCGCCGGCCGCAAACGGGACGATGGAATTCAGCGCTCCGCCGTAGACCTGCTGATTGCCGGTGATGTTCGAACCCGGTGCGGCCTCGATCGTTCCGCCGAAGACGGTGACGTCGCCATCCACCTCGCCCTCGATGATCGCATTGCCTCCGAATACGGTCACGTCGCCTTGCACGACTTGATCGGGCGCCACGACGACGTTTTCGCCGAAGAAGCTGCCGCCGTGATCGATCATCAGCGTTTTGGCCGACGCAGGCGCGATGCACAGGGCCAGCGCCGCAAGCACGAACGCGGCAAAGACGGCGATGCGGTGTGTCATTGACCCTCCGAAACCGATGCGAGATGCGCTGCCAACCGTGGACGAACGACGAAGTACAAAACTGCCGCCGCGCCGGCCAACGCAAGATCGATCGACAGAACTCCCAGGCCGAAGGTCGCAAGCGCGGGCACTCCATGGGAGATCCCGGCCGCGCCGCCGGAGAAGGCGTGCGCTAAACGGCCCAAACCGGTCGCAATACTAGCGCCGAATTTCGCAAAACTGGCGCCGGAAGCAAGAAACATCGCGAGCGCCGCTATCCACGCCGCCGCCAGATACACCGCCACAAAACGCCACACGCGATGGTCGCGCGGTTTGGGGGCGGGCAGCGAGATCGTCTCGGCCATCACGGCAAACGTAAAGTTTCGCGGCAACTCCGGTATGTCGGTTGTCAAGAGCAGCGCATCGACGACCTTGAGCTCTTCGAGTAAACGCGCGCATGCGGCGCACGAACGCAGGTGCGCGGCGGTTTCGCTCATCTCACGCGGCGTCAGCGTGCCTTCCAAGAAACGATCGAGGAGCGGTTCACACGAGGAGCAGCGCACGTGTCCCCTTCGACGAGCTCCGCTCGCTCAGGACTGCGCTTCGCGCAGCCGACAATTTCTCACGTGCAAGCATCTTTTGCGCCAGCGCGATCTTTCCGCGATGAATGAGCGTTTTCACATTTCCCAGCGTGAGTCCGAGCGTGCTCGCGATCGTGTTGTATTCCTCGTTGATGAACACGGCCAGCTCTTTCGCGTCCAGCGGCGGCAGGTGTGCAACGTGCACGCCCGCTTC
>JAAXMC010000026.1 GCA_013036315.1 Vulcanimicrobiota bacterium | reverse complement strand
ATACGCACCTCGAGCGTCTCTCCGCTTCCGCCCACTCGCACGGCGTACTTTCCGTCCTCGTTCTGCCTTTGCCGAAGACCGTTTTGCGCGACATAACCCAGGGGGTAGTCCTTCCACGACGCGGTTACGGAATAGGTCCCCGCCGGCAGCTCGGCCTCGATGACGCCGTTCGCATTGCTCGTAAAGACTTTGCCGCCGATGTTCACGGCGACGCCTTCCTGGATGTGAAACCCTTCGCCGGCTCTGTCGGTGCACGCTTGCGTGGTCGCGATCTTCACTTTGATCGTCTTCGCTTCGCATGCGCCCAGATACACCAAGAGAGCGCCGCCGTTTCCGGGGGAGAACCTAGCGACGCCTGACGCGTCGGCGGAGTATTTCTGTTGGCCCGACTTGCCCGCTTCGGCAAAGAGAACATAAGCGACTTTGCCGGGCGGCACGCCCGGAGCCGCAGCCCGTACTTCGACATTGTAAACGTTCGAAGGCATTTGGGAAAAAGCTTCGCCGTTTGCATTGGTCCGATACGCTTCGCCATTCAGTTGAACTGCAACATTGCCGAGTACCGAATTGTCACAGGCGCTGAATGTATTGATCGAAATGCTAATCGTCTGCGCCTGAGCGCCGGCGCTCGCTACGCTCGCCGCGGCGATGATGAGGGATAGAACAACTCGCATCGCGTTCATAGCCATACCTCAGCCGTATGAAGTCAGCGATTCAAAGCTAAAAGGGCCGAGGCCTGGCCGGGGAGGCTAGGCTCCGCCAGGCTTACGCTGAAAGGAAGGGTCAACTGCAAAGGAGAGTTTTCATGACGCGCGTTTTTCGAATCGTGGCACTCGTGGTTCCGCTGGCCCTAGTGGCGCAGCTCGCGACGCCGGCCGCGTCGCCGGGAATCATCGGCTGGGCGCAAGGCCCCGCAGTCTCGCAAGAGGTGCGGTACGAACGCACGATGATGCGCGTGCCCAGCGCCGCTAACGCGCACGCGATCGAGTTGCACATTTCATCGGTGCCGCACCGGGCCGGAACGCCGGCCGATTATGCGACTGCCCAGTTCGTGCGGCAGCGGCTCGCGCAGGACGGATTCACGACGCGCACTGTCCGCTACAGCGTGTGGTTCACCGGCCCCACCGAACAATCGCTGGCGCTGGTTTCACCGCGCGCGCACGCCTTCGATTTGATCGAGGGCACGGCGCCGCACACGAAGTGGGAGCGCATGGCGGGTCCCCCATTTATGGAAAACTCCGGCGACGGGGATGTGACCGGGCCGGTGTATTATCTCAACACCGCCTCGAAAGACGACTTGGATTGGCTCGATGCGATGCACGTGAATCTGCGCGGCGCGGTCGTCATTATCCGCCTGGCAGCGCCGCCTGCCGGCGGCGCGCTCGCGCGCGCGTTCGATCCGAGCTTCAATCAATATAAAGAGCTGGCCGCGCGCGGCGTGAAAGCTATTCTCGAATTCATGGAACCCGGTACGACCGGATATGGCGGCGGCGCGACGTGGCCAAACGGCAATTACAAAAACACGAACATGGCCGAACGCATTAGCGGCCCGTCGCCCGCAAAGGGCACATTCAGCGGCGCGCCGCCGGGCGATCCGACGTTGCCGGGGCAAGCGCCGCTTCCCGGTATTCCGCACATTCCGTATGCGCAGCTGCCGCATTCGACGATGCCCGAGATGAGCATCACACAGAGTGTTGCGCGCGCGCTGCTCGCGGGCATGAGCGGCGCAGTCGTGCCGCAGGACTGGCATGCGATGTACGAGTTCGTGCAGCACGTCGGCGGCAATCAACGCGTGCGGGTGCATGTGAAGATGACGCGGCATCTCACGACGATTTACGACGTGTTTGGCGATCTGAAGGGCAGTTCGATGCCCGACTCGGTCGTCATGATCGGCAGCCACCGTGACGCCATGGCGTTCGGCGCGATCGATCCCGGCAGCGGGACCACGGTCATGATGCAAGATGCCGACGCACTTCACAAGCTCGTGCAGCAAGGCTATCATCCCAAGCGCACGATCGAAATCGCTTCATGGGACGGACACGAGCTTGGCTTGTGGGGATCGGCTTCGTACATCTATCAATTCGGGACGATGCTTCGCAAGAACCTATTCCAATACATCAACACCGATCAACTGACCACGGGTAAACCGTTCGTGATCAGCTCGACGGTCGGCTTGTTCGCGTTTCTCCAGCAAATTGCGGGCGGAATTCCCGGACCCGACGGCCGGCCGCTCACCGCGCGCAGCGTCACGGAACGCCGCCCGCTGCTCAATCCGATGACCGGCGGATCCGATCACCAGAACTTCGGCTACATCCTGGGCACGCCGAGCTCGTCGAACGGATTCTATGGATCGTTCGGCGCGCACCATACGGCTGAAGACAACCTTGACGGATTGCGTACCTACGACCCCGGACTGAAACAGGCTGTCGCGTGCGCGCAGCTCACCGGCATTCAGGCGATGCGGGCGGCGGGCGCGACGGTCGATCCGTTGCGCGTGTCGGAGATGCCGGCGCAGTTTATGAAAGATATTGCGCTGTTATCCGGAGCGGCGGCAAATAAAGTTAACGTACGACCGCTCGTACAGGCACTCTTGGATTTTTCGGCCGCCGCCAAAGCGACGGACGACGCGATGGCGCGGGCCGAAGCTGCCGGCGACGTTGCGACGATGCAACAGCTGGGCGCGAAAGAGCAGGCGGTGCGCGACGCGTTCTATGTACCGACGGGCCTATCGTTCAACAAGTACTATCACACGCTGGACCGCGTCTTTAGCACATATCCGGAAGTTACATTCGCTGGCGACAACCCGAAGGCGCAACAGGCTGCGGTCGATCGCTTCGCGACGGCGGTTCAGAACGCGACGAACGCGCTGAAGTAACAATGGTCGCCGTGAACGGTCGGGCTAGATTCGTGCTCGCGAGTGCGGCCAAGACTGTCACCACCGCGCTCGTCATCACGCTAATATTTTTCGTCGTACTGAAGTCCGCGATCCCGTCGTTGCAATATTTTTCGTGGCTGGGTAACATTCTCACGGGAGATCTCGGATACTCGCAGACTAATTCCGGGCCTGTCGTAACGGTTATCCTCGAGCGTCTACCGGTTACGATTTTACTCATCGTCGTCTCGTTCGTCATTGCGCTGATTATAGGGTCAGCTCTTGCGTTTTTGTCGTCGCGTGCGCAGGGTTCAATCTCCGGCCGGATCATCGCGATCGCTATGCTTGCCCTGGAGTCGGTGCCGTTTTTTTGGCTGGCGCTAATGTTGCAGATGGTGGTCGTAATACAAGCACACGGACTGCTCCCCTACGCGGGCTTCGCAAGCTCCGACAACTTTGACTTGAGCGACCGCCTATCGCATCTGTGGCTGCCGGCAGGAACTTTGGCGCTCTTCCAGCTTCCCGCTTTGGCGGAGTTTTTTCGCAAGAGCGGCAGGGCGTCAGGCAGCCCGGCACGCGTCGGCGGCAGGCTTATTGGGGCGGTTACAACGTTTGTTCGAATTTTGCCGGCTATCGTTGGAGCCGCGTTTATCACCGAACTCATCTATGCATGGCCCGGAGAAGGCCGACTGTTCATTCTTGCAGCGGGTCAAGAGGATCTGCCGCTTTTAACGGGTCTACTGCTGTTCGCGGCAATGTCTGTGCTGATGTTGCGGTTCATTGCCGAGCTCGTTTTGCTGCCGGATGATTCTTTCGGAGTGGTAAACGATGCGGTATAGGCGCGCCGTCATTATTGCGGCCGTGGCAGCGGTCGTGCTTGGGTTCTTCCTTAGCGGTGGCGAATTTCTAAAAAACAACGCGTTCAAAATCGACACGGTCCACTGGACAGGTAATCCGATGCCGCCGTGCTTCCAAAATTCTGCAACATGCGGTGGACATATAATAGGCGCCGATGAAAACGGCAGAGACGAACTCGCGCGTTTAGTGGTTGGAGGCCGGGTCACCCTGGGGGTCACCCTCCTGGCGGCGATCATGGATCTGGCGATTGCGGTCATCTTCGGCGTGGCGATCCGTTATGGCGGCGCCGTTATAAAGTACGTCATCTTGCGCATCGCTGACGCAGTAGCGTGCATTCCCGCGTGGCCCTTTCTTATCGCCATCGTAGTGATTGTGCTCGTCAGGCGCGAGAAATTCGCGCCGAATTGGTTCGAGCTGGTGATTTTGCTGGCTGCGCTGAACTGGCCACAAGTAACTCGCTTAGCATCTGCAGGTAGTGATTGGCGTTTGGCGCTGAATCAAACCGCCCGCAATTGGCGCAACAGCATTTTGATACTATCGACGGTTGACTTTTTCGGTTTTGGAATTTGGCCGCCGACACCATCCTGGGGAAACATGATGCAAAACGCTGAGGCAACCCTTCAAGACCAGTGGTGGGTCGCAGTTTTTCCGGGCCTCTGCATTTTTCTCGCGGTCTTCTTGATCGAGATTGGCAAACGCGCGGTTTTCGACGCGGAAACCGCAAAACAAGCGGTCGTCTCTTAGCCGAACGCTAGTGGAGGGGCGCCAACGTTCGGCGCCTGCCGTTCATAGCATCTTAGCTCGCGGCCATACGCGTGTATCAAGCGGCTGTAGCCCATCTGCAGACGTTCGGCCACGCGGATAGACGCTGCGTTGTCTTGATGAATGAGCGCGTAAAAAACGGGCAGGCGAAGCACGTCAAACGCAAATTGCATGACAGCGCGCGCGGCTTCCGTACAATAGCCGCGGCCGTGGTAAGCTTTATTGAAGATCCAAGCGATTTCGACATCGCTGCCATGTTCGGGGATGTAAAAAACACCGCACGCGCCGATGACTCGCCGATCGGCCTTGTGCGCGACCGGCCATATCCCGAAGCCGTCTTCTTTGTCGCGTTCGATCATGCGTCCTAAAGAGGCTTTCGTTTTATCGCGATCCTTCACCCCACCCGGGATAAATTCCATGGTTTGCTCGTCGCCGTAGAACGCCAGGGCGTCATCGAGGTCTGTTTCGATATCCCATTTTCTGACAAGCAGTCTTTCGGTTTCGATCACATCCATCGAATTGCTACTTCCTGCCCAGCACCTCAAAGGTGCGCAGCGGCGCGGACTTGCCTTTGACGACCACCGGGTCGAGCTCGCGTACGGCGAAGAAGTTCTTTACTTCGCCGTAGGTCGATTCGCTGATGATGATTTGGCCGCCAAGCGCGACGTTGTAAAGTCGCGCGGCGATGTTCACGGCGTCGCCGATGACGGTATAGTTCATGCGCGACGTCGCGCCGAGATTGCCCATCACGACGTAGCCCGTGTTGATGCCCATGCCGACGGTAAACGGTTCTTTGCCCTGCGCGCGCCAGCGTTCGCCGAGCTCGCCGATGATTTGCTGCTGATCGAGTGCGGCGTCCACCGCTTTGCGCGCATCGTCGGGCGTTTGCACCGGCGCGGAAAAGGCGACCATGATGCAGTCGCCGATGAACTTATCAACGTAGCCGCCGTATTTGAAAATAACCCGGCACATCGCATCGAAATATTCGTTGAGTTGCTCGTAGATGGCCTCGGGCGTCATCCGTTCGGTCATCGCCGTAAAGCCCCGTATGTCAGAATAAAAAATCGTGGCTTTCACCAGCTTGCCGGAAAGCGTGAGCGCACTCTTGGGATCGCCGGTGCGCAAAATGCTGGCGACTATCTCCGGGCTGACATGGCGGCCGAACAAGTCCGTCACGAAACGCCGCTCGGCAGCTTCGGTCATGACGCGGTATGCAATAACGGCTAGGGACGCCAACAGCATCGCCCCCGAAACGTGCATCAGATCGAGCCAATACAGCCGGTAGTCAAAAAGCGCCGCCGCGATTTCGACGTACGCCACGATTGCAACGATTCCGAGCGCGATCGCAACCGGCGGGCGTAGTTGTGAGTACGCCGCCCCCAACAACAGCGGCAGTAAGAAAATCAGCGCGAGGTCGAGCCACTGCGGCGCGGGCCGGATATAGGTTCGCGACAGCAGCTGATCGATCAAACGCGCGTGCACGAAAACGCCGGGATAGAGCCCGGTTACCGTCGGCGCAAAATCGGGAAGCGCTTGTGCGGTCGCACCGACGAGCACGAGTTTTCCTTTTGCGAAAATGCGCAGCTGGTCGAGCGGTGCGGTCAGCGCATCGGCAAACGACATGCTCTGCGAGACGAAGCCGACGTCGATGGCCTGCGCGCCGATGCGGTGCGTGGTGTCGACGTATCCCATCACCGAGAACGGCAGAAGCAGCAGTGCTCCGCTGAGCGTGGGAACGGTGCGGAGATCGATCGGCGCTGCGCGGTAATGCTGGACCGCCGAAAGCGCGAGCGACTCCGCCGCGCCGATCCGCAACGGTTGACCGATTACGATTCCACCGGGCGTGTCGATCGAAGTGAAGCCTAAACTCATCGTTTGCCGCAGCGTTGGCGGCGGCAGCTCGGCGCCGGGGATGCCGGCCGACGTCGTGGTGACGGGATAGCCGATGATAGTCGGAATTCGACGCGCAGCTTGTGCGAATGCTAGGTCTTGCGGCGGATCGGCGGACGGTTCGAGAAAATCGATATCGAACGCCGCGATTTTCGCGCCCGCGTTCGCCAGCCGGGTGAGCAGTTTAGCATACGCGGATCGTGGAAACGGCCACGTGCCTAGGCCGGCGCGCGCGTTGCCGATCGACGCTTCGTCGATGGTTATCAGCGCTAGCTCGTCGTTCGGATCGCTATGCGACGGAACGTTCGGAAGCAACAGCGCGCCCGGATGCGCGAACGCATCGGCATGCATCCGGTAATCCGCAATCCGGTTCGCAAATGTGACGCTGTTGAGCGGCGCGAGATACAGCGCGGCCGCGGCAACGCTCGCGCACGCCGCAAGCGCCAGCGAGATGCTTAAGCGCCGGATGGAGATGGTGAGGGCGAAGGCGACGCGCATCCCGAGTCGGCGTTGGCGAGCTTCCTCAGGAAGCCCGCTACGCGCGAAGTTTTCGGCGTCGCGCACGGTGTCGGCGAGCCTTTAGGCGTAGGCGACGCTTGCGAGTTGTTTCGGTGATGCCCAAACAAACCGATTGACGGCAGATTGATCGGGATTCCAGGTAGAATTCCGCCGGTGAGATTTTGTCCGAGGTTCGCAACTGCGCTCGCCCAATTTGAAACGGGTGCGCCCAATTCTGCGAACTGCGCCAGCGCCTGTTCGGTGAGCGTGTCCACGCTGGTTTGAATGCGTCCGTTCACCCAGTTGGCGATCAGTTGCTGCCCTGCTTTGATGACGTATTTCTTGCCGTCTTCCGTGGTGACAACGACAGGCAGATTCGGATCGCTCAATCCATACACGCTGACGACGAGATTGCGCCCGTCGACGCCGATATCGCCTTCGGTTCCCCGCACGGCGATCTGCGCGGTTGGTGTTTGGAACGTATAGTTGGCCGGCTTTCCGTTCGGATGTTCGATCTTGAAACGCGTTCTGCCGCGATAGATGATGAATTTTGCGTTCGCGTTTTGAATTTGGTTGAAAAACGCCATCTGAACGCGCGTGTCCGAACCCAGCGTAACGCGCGAGCTTTCCGGAAGGACGACCGCACCGATCGATGCGTCGCCGGTGATTGCAAAGTCGTTGTCGGCCAGAACGATCGTCGCCGAGCTCGCCAAGACGCGCGCCGATTTATGGCCGTGTTCGTAAGAAACCGAACCTTTGACGCTTTGAAGCTGCTTGTCGCCGTCAGCCTGGACGAGCAACGGCGCCCAGAAGAAAACGACCAGCAGAGCCGATGCGAAACGGAGCATGCTCTACTCTTCTGCGGCCCTCACGCGCATCATCCTGGTTGCAAGCAGCGCCGGTATGGCCGCAAGAAGTCCGAGCGCGGCGGTGAGTTGCCAAGCCATCGCGTAGCCCGCGGTGCCGGCGACGGCGCCGATGAGGATCGGTGCGATCGCCGCGGCCGCCAACATCCACATGATGCCGAATCCGACCGCTCCGCCTGCATGATCTTCGCCGCCAATCTCCGCCATCGCCAGCATCGCAAGCGCAAACCAGCCTTCGCCCGCAAAACCCAATCCGAACGCGGCGACGCACACCGGCCAGATGCCGATGTGACCGATGCCGCTTAAAAGCGTCGCCGCGCCCGCGCTCAAAACTCCGCAGTACACCATCGGGATCGTGCGATTTCCTTGGTAGCGGCGATCGCTCAACCGGCCCCACACCAATCGTCCAGCGCCGGCTGAGAAATGTCCGCCGGCAAATATCAGCGCGGCAATCTCCGCGGAATACGCGCCGCCGCGAACGAGCGTGATCGGAAAAAAGACGATGAAAATTATTTGCACGGACATCAGCAACATTCCGGCGAGCGTCACGAGAATGAGCCGGGGATCTTTGCCGATGTGGCCGATATCTTTCAGCAGCTTTGTGATTGCAACGTGTTCGCCGCAGAGTTCCTTCGGCTGCCGGTAGAGCAGCGCGGCGGCGGTGCAGATCGCGAGCACGATCGCTCCGCCAATAAGCAATGCTCCGCGGTAACCGTAATGCCACGCGACGAGCGCAAAGAGCAGACTGCCAAACGCGCCGCCCACGGGCATGCCGGTCTGGCGAATTCCCATCGCAAGCCCGCGCTGCTCGCGCGAGAAGAATGCGAGGATTGCATGCGTGCCGGCCGGATTGCTGGCCGCGTTGCCGATGCCGTAGACAAAGACGCAGGCCAGCAGCCAAATATAGTTCGGGAAGATCGCGGCCGCCATCATCGAGCCGCCCATCAGTACGCCCGATTCGAGCAGCATGGCTTTATCGCCATACCGATCGCATAGCGTTCCGCTAATGGCGACCGTCACTAACCCGCCAACGACCATCGCGGTCGCAATCAGGCCGAGCTCTGCATGCGGCAAGCCAAACGAGCGCCCGACATAAGGAACGAGCGCGCCGATTCCGCCGTAGAGCATCGAGCCCGCGATCATCGATAGCGTGAAAAGCGCGAGGACAAACCAGCGGGACTCGCCGCGCGGAGTTAAGAGCACGGTTGGGGCATTCGTCGCAGCCGCGTGGGAATTTCTTTACGCGGCGAGAATCGGCAAGCACAGACCTATGAAAAAGGCCTTGCAACAGCTTTTGCTCGATCGCGAACTGGAAATGGCGTTCCAGCCGATCTGGGATCTGCGCGAAGAGCGCGTCCTGGGCTACGAGGCGCTTGCGCGTCCGGCCGCGCACTACGGTTTTTCAGGGCCGGAACAGTTGTTCAACGTCGCGCACGGTTCAAAGATGGTGCACGAGTTGGATGTCCTCTGTTTTGAGGCGGTCGTTCGATCCGTTAAACACATTCCACCCGATGCATTACTTTTCGTTAATGTCTCGCCGGCCACGCTGGAACATCCCGAATTCGATCCGCGCCGCCTGACCTACGGCATCTCGCGCCGCGGATTCGATCCGAATCGCGTCGTGCTCGAAGTGACGGAGCGCTCGATCTCCGACGTCGAACGCGTGGTCGAACGCGCGCTCGCCTTTCGCGAGCTCGGCGTAAAGCTCGCGCTCGATGACGCGGGCGCGGGAAATGCCGGGCTTTGGATGTTAAGCATCTTGCCGGTGGACTACATCAAGATCGACGGCTCGATCGTCAATCGCGCGCTTGCCGATAAGACGTGCCGCGCCGTGCTCGCCGGAATTGCGGCGATCGCGCAAGAAACCGAAAGCGTGCTCGTCGCCGAGGGAATCGAAACCGAGGAAGCGCTGCAGTTCATCAGCTCGTATGGCACCGGGCCGGGAAGTCCAACCGGCAAGATCCGCGCGGTACAGGGCTTCTTGATCGCTAAACCGGCCATCGCCGGATCGGTCGATCTCAACGCGGGCGCATTGCGAAACCGGCTGGCGGCTTCCAAACTGACGGCATAAGCACGTCCAGCGCGCTCTCCCACCTCGAGTGTCCGAAATGCGCCGCCCGGTACGACGCAGACGTTCCGCAGCATGTATGCCGCTGCGGATCGCCGTTGGTCGCGCGTTACGATCTGCTTGAAGCGAGCAAAACGTTTACGCGTTCGAACCTGGCGGCGCGCGAAGCCTCGCTGTGGCGCTATACCGAGCTGCTGCCGGTGCGCGATGCGAACAACCGCGTCAGCTTGGGCGAGACGTTCACGCCGCTGCTGCCGATGCGCGCGCTCGGCGCGGAGCTCAAACTAGAGCAGCTCTTCGTAAAGGACGAAGGGCTGCTGCCGACCGCATCGTTCAAAGCGCGCGGCGCGGCGGTGGGCGTTTCGCGCGCGCGCGAGCTGGGCGTGAGTGCGTTTGCAATGCCTACCAACGGGAATGCGGGCGGAGCGTGGGCCGCTTACGGTACGCGCGCCGGAATCGAAGCATACGTGATCATGCCGCAGAGCGCGCCGGCGATCAACCGGGTCGAGTGCGTTACCGTAGGCGCGCATGTTTGGCTGGTCGATGGCCTGATCAGCGACGCCGGCAAGATCGTCGCAAAAGCGGTCACCGAATACGGATTGTACGACGCTTCGACGTTGAAAGAACCCTATCGCATCGAAGGCAAGAAAACGCTGGGCTTCGAGCTGATCGAACAATTCGAATGGAAGGTTCCCGACGTGATTCTGTATCCGACCGGCGGCGGTGTCGGTTTGATCGGCATGTACAAAGCGATTCGCGAACTGCAGGCGATGGGATTGCTCGAGGAGCGCCTTCCGCGCTTTGTTGCCGTGCAAGCCGAAGGCTGCGCCCCGATCGTTCGCGCGTGGAACGAACACAAGAGCGAATCGACCTTTTGGGATGACTCGCACACCGTCGCGTTTGGAATTAACGTCCCCAAAGCGCTCGGCGATTTCTTTGTGCTGGAGGCGCTCTATGAAAGCGGCGGGGCGGCGATCGCCGTCAGCGATGCCGGTATCGTCGAAATGCAGCAACGCATTGGGCGCACTGAGGGTTTGTTCGTTTGTCCCGAGGGAGCGGCGACGCTGGTTGCCGCGCAAGAGTTACGCCGGCGCGACTGGATCGCGCCGCACGAGCGCGTATTGACGATCAATACGGGCGCGGGTTTGAAGTATCCGGACGTTATGGTTCCGGAGTTGCCGTTACTGCAGCGCGACGCGACGATCCGGATCGATAGCGGTAAATAAGCACACCAGCCAGCGCGACGATAACCGCCTGCACGCCCGGCTGCAGCAGCACGGGTTTATCCAGCGACGAAACGATAATTGAAATTGCGAACCACGTAGAAAAGCCCATGATAGCGACGCCGGCCGCAATCTGAATCGGGCGGTTGCGCGCGATGGCGGATTCGTTCGCGGCGTAATAATCGGGCGCGGTGCGCGGGAAGAGTAACATTCCCAATCCCAAGAAGAAGAAAACGACCATGGACGCGAGCACGCGCACGTTTACGCCGAACACATAGCCCATCGGAATCGATTCGGCGAGGGCAAGCGACCCAAGGACTGCGGCGATCGTCAATGCCAGCACCGGAGTTTGAAAGCGCATGTGCGTGGATGCAAAACGCATGGGCAGCAATCCATCTTGCGCCCACGCATAAATCCACCGCGATTGCGCCAGATACGCCGGCAGAAACGTCTTGATGACGATCAGCGCAACGAACACGTTCATCAGTGATGCCAGCCAAGCCGGCATCACCATTCCCAATAGACCGGTCGACGTCGTGTAGGTCGTAAACTTCATTGCGGAAAGACCCGCGATCAGTTGCTACGGTACCGCATGATAGACCGCGAACGCGAAGAGTGTATAAATGACCGTGACCAGCGAAACGGCGATGAGGACTCCCTTAGAAAGAGCGCGGCGCGCATCCACCGCTTCGGCGCCGGTTTGCGTCGCGGTTGATAGCCCGAGATATCCGAAAAACAAAACGGGCAGGGCTGTTCCGAACGCGGCCAGCGGATTCACACGCGTCACCGGCGCCGCGGCGAGTACGCGTTGCGCTGAAACGTGCAGATGGCTTTGCATCGCCAGCGCAAAGATTTGCGGGCTCGTCGAAAATCCATAGCCGATCACGACGAGCGCGACAACGACGACGAAACACATCGCGATCACCGCAAGCGTTCCGGCCAAACGAACGCCGCGCACGTGTATCAGCCAAACGCCCCACAGCAAAACCAGTCCGGTAATCACAGTACCGGCGGTCGAGCCGAGGAATTGCGCTGCGCCCACCGCACCCAAGGCGTCGCACGCGTTCGCTAAGAATTTCGGCGCCGTATACGCCAGCGCGCCCAGCGAGCCGCTGATGCCGAACCACGACAAGAACGTCGCCAGAAAACCGAAAAATGGGCTGACCGCTCGCGAGATGATCACGTACTCGCCGCCGGCGCCCACCAGCCCCGATGCAAAGAAGTAGCGGTAAGCGACCACCGTCATAAACGTCAGCAGCCCGCCGACGATCATCAGCCACGGGACGAGATCTCCGACGCCCGGCGCGGTTTGCTGGATCTGCGTCGACACGAAAAACAGGCCGGCTGCGATCTCGTTGGTCACGCCGAAGGCGACCACCGACCACAGTCCCAGCACGCGGCGCAGTTCGGTTTGCGTCTGCATCGCCGTGGCGTTCGGCTAAAAAACCAAAATACTTACGGAGTCGGTGAGGATCGCGGACGGCGCATGAAGCCGCCGCGCGGTCCCATCATTCCGGGGCCGTGCCCTTCGCCGGTGGCGATCATGAACAAAAGCGCTCCCGGGTCGGGCGTGCGGTGCATGCGCTCTCTGCCGCTCGGCATCGGCCGCGGGCTAGGCATGTTCGGATTGGCGGCGCGGAACTTCACAAGCATTTGCTGATGTAGCGCGCGCTGTTGCGTCATGAACGATTGCGCAGCATTGATGATCGCTTGTTTCTCGCCGCTGGAGAGTGCCGCGTCAAGTTTTTTGATCGCCGCCTGCGGATCGGGGCTCGCGGATATCGCAAGCTGGCCGGCAAGTGAAGCGAGCAGATTGCGGTGCGCTTGGGTGATCGCTCCCAGCACTTTCGCCCGGAATTGTTTGTGCAGCGTCTCTTGCTGCTGCATGCTCGCGCGCATCGCGCCGAAGTCAGGGCGCGGCCGCGGTGCGCCGCTGGGACTCGGAACCGGTTGAGCCTGCGCGAACACGAGTACCGGTATCGAAGCAAGCAAGGCAAACAGAACGAGCAATTTTCTCATAGCTCAGTTTTAGGCTGCTTCCCCTGGAATCTGCTGTGAAAGCTCCATACCGTTCGTCTCGGGCAGGAACGCGAGTGCAATTACGGCTAGCGCGTAGGCGCCGATTGCGACCGCGGTCATCGCGCTGCCGATCGGGTACGCTTTCGCGAGCCAGCCGATGAGCCATGGACCTAAGCCGGCGACTCCCCGCCCCACGTTATAACAAAAGCCCTGGCCCGCGCCGCGCACGGCGTCGGGATAGAGCTCGCTCAAATATGGGCCGAAGCCGCTGAAAATTCCCGACGCGAAATAGCCGAGCAGCGGGCCAGCGACGAGTAACTGCCAATCCGCGGCGACAACGTACAGATAGAGCGGCACCATGATCGCCGAGCAGATCGCAAACAGCGCGAAGGTGCGACGACGTCCGAACCGGTCGTTGAAATATCCTGCGCTGACGTAGCCTGCGAACGCACCCGCGATCACCAAATACAAATACGAGCCGCTCGTTACGGCGGCCATGTGCCGCTGAACCGTCAGGTACGTCGGCAGCCATGTAAACAATGCGTAGTATCCGGTTTGCGCGCCGATTGCAAGGAGTGAAGCAAAGACTGTCGTTCGCACGAGCGCCGGCCGGAAAATGCCCGCGAACGTGAACGATCGTTGCGGGCGAAAGCGCGGAGCATCGTCTACATCGCGCCGAATATAAAGAAGCGCGAGCGCGGGGAGCGCGCCCAGGAAGAAGAGCAGACGCCACCCGGCTGTGGGCGCGAAGATCGAGAAAATGATCTGAAACGCGACGTTGGCGGCCAGCCAGCCGATCGCCCACGCGCTTTGCACCAGACCGAGATTGCGCCCGCGCCGGGCGGCCTGCGACCATTCGGCAATCAATACGGATCCGACGGCCCACTCCGCGCCCAGACCGAACCCTTCCAATCCGCGGAGCACGGCCAGTTGCGCGTACGTCTGTGCGAAGCCGCACAAGAATGTGAAAAGCGCATACCAAGCGATCGAGATCATCAGCGTGCGGCGCCGGCCGATGCGGTCGGCTAATGTGCCCATTGCGATGCCGCCGGCGGCACTGGTAACCAGTGTGTACGTCGCGAGCAACCCGCCCGCCGATCTGCTCAGGCTGAAGCTGACGAGAATTGCGGGCAGCGCATAGACGTACAGGTAGAAATCAAACGCATCGAGGCCCCATCCCAAAGAGGAGGCCAACATGGCGCGCCGAGCGGCGGGGACGCTCATCGCGGGAGCGTTCGCCGCAGATTCAGAAACGCTCCTACATGACCGACGCACAACGACTCGCGCAGGCGCTCAATCCGCTCACGAAGATGCCGCAGTTCTCCTACACCAAAGCGCGCGCCGCGGCGCGCAGCGAACCGGCGGTGAATTGGCCCGCGACCAAAGCGCGCAACGAAGATTTCAATCCGGAAGTGGATGGCTGCGAATCGTTCGTCATGGCCGATGGCACTCTTTGCGAATGGGTGCCTGGGCAGCAACGCTACGCGGCGCGCTGATGGAGTTGACCGGCCACGCGCGCAAGAACCGCGCGCATTGGGATCGCGAGGCGGATGCGTATCAGGCGCAGCATGGCGAACAGCTCGCGCGCGCGCCGCTGGCATGGGGCGTTTGGTCTATTCCCGAGCGCGATTTGCGCGTGCTCGGCGATGTGAACGGCAAGGACGTCTTGGAATTTGGCTGCGGCGGAGCGCAATGGTCGATCGCCCTTGCGAAACTCGGCGCGCGTTGCGTCGGGCTTGATAATTCCGAAAGACAGCTGAACTACGCGCGTGAAGCGATGCGCGCAGCCGGTATCGAGTTTCCGCTGGTTCACGCCAGCGCGGAGGCGACACCACTTCCCGATGCGTCGTTCGATATTGTCTTTTGCGACCACGGCGCGATGTCGTTCACGGATCCGGAACGGAGTGTTCCCGAAGCGGCCAGATTGCTGCGTCCCGGCGGCCTTTTCGCCTTTAACGCTGAGACGCCGTTGCATTTCATCGCTTTTGACGAAGTGAACGATCGTATCAGCACGCAGCTCCAGACCAGCTATTTTGAGAGCCGTGTGACCCGATGCCGACGGCGGCGTCAATTTTTCGCTGCCGTACGGCGATTGGGGTTGTCTTTTCCATGATTCTGGATTTGAAATCGAAGATCTGATCGAGTTGCGCGCTCCCGAGAACGCGGACTCAACGTATCGCGATTGGGTGTCGCGCGAATGGGCTCGAAAGTGGCCCGCCGAGCAAATCTGGCGCCTGCGGCGCGTTAAAAAAGCAGCGTCGAAAACTCCCCGACCTGCGTAAAGCCAAGCTTCGCGTACAAGGCAAGTGCCGCTGCGTTGAAATCGTTCACATACAGCGATAGCGTCG